>CALBRY010000428.1 GCA_937927665.1 uncultured Chloroflexota bacterium | reverse complement strand
CTCACGCACGGCGGACGGATCGGGCGCGGGTGGTGCTGCCGCTTCTGTCTTTTTGCGGCTGGCGCTCATGCGGTTGATCGACCGGATGACGAGGAATAAGACGAACCCGATGATCAACAGGTTCACAAGGGTATTTAAGAATAAGCCGACGTTGAGCGTAATCGCTCCGGCGGCGCGGGCGGCTTCGAGGGTGGCATACGGTGCGGCGGGTGTGCCTTCGCGCAGCAGAATGAAAATATCATCAAAGCGGACTCCGCCGAACAAACCGATCAGCGGGGTGAACAGATCGGCGACGACCGAATTGACCACTGCCGAGAATGCCGCGCCGATGATGACACCGACAGCGAGATCGAGCGCGTTGCCCTTCAGGATAAACTCACGAAATTCTTTCAACATGGTGTGCGAGCCTTTCATGTGATGCTGACCGAATCGTTCGTGAAACGATGCGCGGCAGAATATGTGTCTGCCGTTACGTCTTCAGTTTAGCGTAATCTACATGGAGAAGCTGAACACGATTTGAAATTATCATGAATTCTTGGCGGACAGCGGTACAACTTTGAGATAGCGTATAATCGGCAAGCCGTTTAGACTCATTCATCGGGCGAACAAGGCAGGGCATCAGAGCAGATGAAGCGGTTTTTACTCTCATTATTGGCAGCATTGGTGATCGGGCTGGTGATCGGGCTGTATCTGGGATGGGTTCCGTTCCCGGTGCAGTATGTCGATAGTCCGGCGCGTGATCTGGCGCAGCGCTATAAGGATGAATACACGGTGATGATCGCGGCGGGGTATCAAGCTGACCTCGACTTGACCGGAGCAGTGGAACGTCTGCGCGTGTTGGGCGTGGAGAATGTCGCGCAGCATGTTCAAGAAGTCGCGGAGCGTTATATCACGACATCGCGGGATGTGGCGGAAATTCAGCTATTGGTTGTACTGGCGGAAGGCATGGGACGGCTGACGCCGATGATGGAACCGTTCCGTCCGGTGACGCTGCCGGGGCAGGGATCATGAGCGAAACCTCTCCTTCCAATAATCGTGTCCGCAACCGGCGCTATGAGCGCCCGCGCCGTGTTGTTTCATGGATTGGTGTTTTGCTCGGCGCGTCGATCGGGATCGCGGGGGGACTCCTGCTTGCATGGAGTCAGCCTGTACAGGAATATGATACCGCACCATGGCAGCTTGACGCGGATGATCGCGCCGCCTATGTGGTTGCAATCGCGCTCCGTTATAACCAAGATGGCGATGTCGGGGGAGCGGTTCAGCAGTTGATCGATTTACGCCTTCCGGGTGACCCGATCGAGCAGATGGCGGCGATCGCGTGCCAGCTTGCTACAACGGGGTATGTCGATAATGCGAGCGGATTACGCGCCGTGCGCGCCATGATGCGCTTTTATCAGGCACAGGGGCGCAGCGGATGCGCGGATCAAGTGATCGCGGCGGATGATCCGGCGGCAACGGCATTTGTCGATATTCAAGCGCCGACCAGCACACCGACACTGCCCCCGCCTGATACCAAAACGCCGACTCCGGATGGCGGCGTGGGCGGCACACCGACCCCGAATATCCTCATCATCCCGACCAGCCCGCCGCAGACCGATTTCACGTTTGTGAACGCGGCGACCTTCTGCGATTCGACTCGCAGCGGCTTGATCGAGGTGTATGTTTATGAAGTCAACGGCGCGACGGGGGTTCCCGGTCAAGCGGTGCGCGCTCGATGGGACGGCGGCGAAAGCACATTCTTCACAGGGTTAAAACCGGAACGCGGCACGGCATATGCCGATTTCCAGATGAGCGAAAACCTGAGCTATATCCTTGATATGCCGGGGCGGGCTGATCCGCTGGCGCAGCCGCTTGTCGCGGTCACCTGCACCACGCCGGAAGGTCAGCGGGCGGTCATTGGCTACCGGGTGACATTCCGGGCGCTGGAATAACTCAACCGAAGCATTAAGGGGGGATACACACTATGCATTTAACGATCAATCGTGAAGCGGTGAAGTACGCCATTGAATTGATAGAAGAGGGCAAACGCGCCCGCAATACTCAATGGAAAGATTCGCAGCCTTCGGCGAAGAAAGCGCAGCAGTACCGGGCTGAACAGGGTGACGCGGCGTTTGCCAAGTGGTATTTGGCTGTGGACGAAAACGGCGCGCATCAATTTCCGGTTGGCGATTTTCGCCGCGTACATGAAAGCGGCGTCCGCGCCGCGCGCCGTTATGGTGAATTGAATGATCAACCCGCGCTGGTCGAAGCCGCTGATGAAATCCTCGACATCCTTGACCGCATGAACGCCTGTTAGTTTTCAGGCTGAATCGTCATCCACAAGTCGGCGGGGGCGTTCTGGTTTGGCTGTGACCATGCGAGAATCAGCCGTCCGCCGCTGTCTCGATAAAGCGCGGGCGGATCGATCACGCTGGCGCATGTCACGACGGGTTCAAAACCGCCGAATGCTCCGGCGCGAAGTGTCACCACGCCGATTGTGTTGCCATCCATGACGGCGGCGCGCACATCTCCGCGCGCATTCGGGAGCGGTCGCACCCACTGGTACGGCGGCTCAAAGAGGATAGGCGCGGCATACGAGGTGCTTTCACGCGAGCCAACCGAAAACCATGTTTCGCGCCGCCCGTCGTCGCGGGTTAAATTCCAGAAAATATACTCGTGGGTTTCATCGGCGGCGGCGAATACGCTGTTCGTCACCGTTCCCGGTGTGCGGCTGATCTGCCCGGTGATGCGTGTGGATTCGAGCAGAACGCCTTGCGCGATTCGCGCCCGGATCAAGCTCTCGCCGCGTCCGTCTTCGTAGAGCAGTGTGAGTGTGCCGTCCGTGTTGGGGATCAATACCGGATGACGTGCATCGGTCGCCAGCGCAATCGGCGTTGTGGCGGGGCGTCCGTCACCGTCGATCCGTCGCAGCGAGACATTCGCCTCACGGCGGATCGCGCCGCTCCATGTCACCCAGAGCGCATTATCCGCTGTGAGCGCGGCATGAAAATCGTAGACCCGTTCATACTCGGTTGAAAGGCGAAGCGGACCGCGCGCGATCTCTCCGGTTGGTTCGATCAGCGCAAAAAACAGCGCGGGCAAACTGGTCGCTTCGTCGAGATCGATCCACAGCAGAAAGACGCGATTTTGTTCGGCGGGAAAGACAAGCTGACCACGCGGTTGAATCGGCGGCAGGGTAAGCGTGAGCGGATCGTTCAGGCTTCCGTTCATCAGCCAGCGGATCACCTGATGCGCGCCGTCATTGTCCGATAGGCTGTATGCTACCGCAAGCCGATCAGGAAGTACGGCAAGCGCGGGCGAACTGCTCAACCCGGCAGTGCCGAGCGAGAAAAGATCGCCCCATGCCGACTGCGGCTCACAGGTGGGCGACTGCGCGACGGGATGCGCCCATACGATCAGCGAGCAGGCAAAACAGAGGAACCACGATGCGCTATGTTTCACTGACCGGGGAAATCCCTTCTACGCCAGAATACGGGATTTTGCGCGGCGCGTAGTAGGCGATCGTCTGCACGATGTGTTCGATAATTTTGCGTGATGTATTGGGCAGCACAGCCTCATAGCGTCCCGCGTAGATTGCGACATGATAACGTTCGCCGCCGAAGATCACTTTCTTGACGAACCAACCCGCCGGATTTTTCGTGCGGGCAGCGAGCGCGGTTTCGATTTCGGTGACTTCTTCCCACGGAAATGTGACGCCGTTCAGCGTGACGGTTTGCGGAGTCACATCGAAGACACGGTTAATGTGCGCGATTTCCTCTTGCGTTAAGTCGTTGGTTGAAGGTGCTTTGCCCAACCGCACCAGATACGCCATAGGTTACTCCTGATTGCGAGATGCTTATTTTAGCATATCAGCCGCCCGATTCTTCTGTCGCGCTGATCACCGAGAGGCGGATTGTTACCGGCGCGCTGGATGTGCCATCTTCGCGGTATGCCGTCGCGGTGAGCGCGTGCAGTCCTTCGCCTTCGGCAAGCCAATTCATTTCGACCGTGAACACCAACACAGAAGGACGCTCAACCGGTGTTCCCTGCTGGTGCGGCTGATCATCAACCAATAGCTCGACGCGGGCGATTCCTGCGCCGTCCTCATCGCGTGCCAGCACTTGAATCTGGACGTCTGTTCCGGCAAGCACGGTGGTGTTATCCAGTGGATAGAGAAACTCGACTGTTGGGATCGACGGTGTGGTTGATTGTTCGGTCAGCGTGCAGGCGGAGAGCAAGAGCGCGAACAGCGTTAAGGCGAAGCAAAGCAAAACCATTTTGCGTGTTCGGTTGTTTGCGTTAAGTTCTGTAGTGTTTTCTGGCATCATAAGCTCGGATTGTAGCATATGCGGATCGACATTTTGACCCTGTTTCCCTCTATGTTTGAGGGACAAATGACTGAAGGCATGCTCTGGAAAGCCCGTGATCGCGGGCTGATCGATATGCGGACGCACAATATCCGCGAGTGGACAACCGATCCGCACCGCACGGTAGATGATACCCCGTACGGCGGCGGCGGTGGAATGATCATGAAGCCGGATATTGTCACGCGGGCATTGGAGTCCGTGCTGATGGACGCTCCTACGGGATCACGCACGCCGGTTTTATTGATGTCACCGCAAGGGCGCTTGTTTAACCATAAAATCGCGGTTGAACTTTCAGCACATGAGCGAATGGTGATTCTTTGCGGGCGTTATGAAGGCATTGACGATCGGGTGCGCGAACTCCTTGTCACCGATGAGATCAGCATTGGCGATTATGTGCTGACAGGCGGCGAACTTCCGGCAATGGTGATCGTCGATGCGGTGATTCGGCATATCCCCGGCGTGTTAGGGGCAGAGGGGGCGGCGGATCGGGATAGTCACGCAGAAGGGATTCTCGAAGGCGCGCATTACACGCGTCCGCCTGTGTTTCGCGGGTTGGCTGTCCCCGATGTGCTGCAAGGCGGCGATCATGCGGCGGTGGAGCGCTGGCGGCGTGAAGATGGGCTGCGGCGGACATGGCGCAATCGTCCGGAACTGCTGCGTACCGCGCCGTTAAGTGATTCGGATCGGATGTTGTTGGCACGATTTGCGCGTGAAGATGCGGCGGCGGCTCGCTTAGAACGCAAATAACTCGCACAACTTTATAAAGGTTTCACAAACGCTTATTGAGCCAGAGTGAACGTTCCGTTATACTCAGGGTATGTGTATTCACGAATCGTCAACCTTCGAGAATCGAGAATAACGGAATGGCTCAGGAATATCGGAGCGAAATTCTGGAGCGTACCTTAAAGACCCTGCACATCGCTGTCGATGGTGTGAAAGCGTCGGTGATCGTCAATAATGATGGGCTGCTCGTTGCCGCGTACCCACCCGGCGATGAGGACAATCCTCATCAAAACCCGACGAGCAGTCCACAGGTCGCGGCGATGAGTTCCACCATTATCAGCCTTGCTGAAAGAACTCTACGTCGGCTCGCTCAAGGCGATCTGGAACGGCTGTTGATGGAGGGCGAAGAGGGCGTGATCGTCGTCTATCCGGCTGGACGGGCGGCGCTGGCAGTGCTTGCAGAAAAAGGGGCGCGCTTCAGTCAAGTGTTGTTTGCCACGCGAAAAGCGGCGGCGCAAGTTGCGGAAATTCTCGAATCCCCGCGTTAATTCGCCGGATCATGCGAACAAAAAAGGGACGGGAGTCACTGACTGCTCCTGTCCCTTCGTTTTCCGCGAATGATCAGCGGGTGATGCTTGCCGTTAGTTCGTCTTGCGCTTCTGGAAGATCACGCGAACAACCATCTTACCGAGCATCAATTCGTCACCGTCGCGCAGAATATGCACGGCGTGAGGCTGAAGTTTCATTCCGTTCAGGCTCGTGCCGTTGCTGCTGCCGAGGTCGGTCAGTTCAAGCCGCTTGTCTTTCAACCGCAAAACACAATGATCACGGCTGACACCCATCCGGTAGCCTGCGAATGCTGTCAGGTCGATTTCTGGCGTGACTCCGGTCATTGGATCGCGTCGTCCGATGTGCGTTTCCGGCTTCGGGTAGAAAATGATCGGCTGTGGTGAACCTTCAATCTCAAAACGCAGCACCATATCAGGATCAAACACATCTGTTCCGGCAGATTTCACCGCCGCGATCAAATCGGTGACGCTGATCGGGCGATTTTGTGGAGAACTTGCGCTTGAATCGGCGGCGGCGGCTGCTTCCCGGGCTGCGCTTTCGCCTTCGTTAAACGGCTTGGTGCTGACACCTTCCACCGCTGTTTTCACAATTGCCCGTTTACAGTTGTCGCAGATCAGCGTACCAACACGATTGTGATAGCCGCAGTGTGGACATTCTTCGAAAACCGGACGCGGCTTCGCGGCTTCTTTGCCTTCTGGCGCGGAAGCTGAGTTGGATGCAGCGGACGAAGCAGATGGGGATGCTTCCGGTTCTGTGGTTTGGGGCAAAATGATCTCCTCTGGTTTGGGCAGTGGGCGCGTTCCCGATTTTGGCTGTGCCATCGAAATTGCCGAGTCTTCGGGTGTTTTCGGCGGTTGACCGGGCATCGTCAAGCCCGGTTTTTCAGCAGCAGGTGGTGCAACCGGATCAGGTTTCGCGGCAGGCGGTGCAACCGGATCGGCTTTCGCGGCAGGCGGTACAACCGGATCGGCTTTCGCAGCGGGCGGTGCAACCGGATCGGCTTTCGCAGCGGGTGGTGCAACCGGATCAGGTTTCGCGGCGTCTTTGCTTTCAACGGGGTTCGGCGGAGGCTCAACCGGATCGGGTTTTGCATCTTTTTCTTCATTCATGGGCGCACCTTCAACAGCAGGGCGCATGTCCAAGCCTGTTTCGGCAGGAGGACGGGCAGCAGCAGGGGGCGCGCTCGTAGTCTGAGCCGATGCGGGTGTTTCCGGCTCATGGCGCGGCTCCGAAGTTTCCGCAGAGGGTTGGGCAGCAGGCGGCGGCTGAGGCACAGGACCATCAGGGTTCTGCTGTTTATCATGTTGATCTACCATAAATCCATCCGCCTCTTACAATCTATTCGGTACAGCAACCAAAGCAGATAATAGCATTGTGATTGTAAACCCAACAATTCTCTATCTGCAACGTGTCTTACGTGAGATAACCAGTATGACCCTAAAATCAATCCGATGGGTATTTATATTAACCTGCCTGATCGCTTCTACAGCGCTCAAACTCCATGAGATTGGCGGGCAGAGTGTGTGGTTCGATGAGGGCTATTCGTGGAACGCGGCTGTTCAGCCGACGTTGATTGACTCTGCTAATGCCGATGCGACGAATCCACCGCTCTACTATATCCTACTGCATCTTGCAGCGCGTGTGTGGGGTGAAAGTGAATTCGCTTTACGCTTGTTTTCTCTGATCCTTAGTATGCCACTGATCCCGATTGCGTACCAGTTGGGGAAAAGTTTGAGTTTAGAAAGACACCGCGAAACAGGGGGGCTGTTCGCGGCGGCGCTGACAGCTTTTTTGCCGCTGTTGTGGTGGGCTTCGCAAGAAGCGCGCATGTATACGCTGATGGCGCTGTTCGTCACCAGCGCGGCGCTGGCATGGCACCGATTGATCACACGCCCGTCACGGGGCGCTTGGATCGTCTTGCTTGCGTGCGAATTGGGACTATTGTACTCCCACAATTCTGCTCCTGTGATCGTGCTGTGGTTGAATGTGATCACGCTGGTGGTGTGGGTGTCACGCCGTTCGATTCGTGTGCCGGATTGGCGGGTGTGGGGGATCGGGCAGGGGATCGTTGTCGGGCTGTGGCTGCCGTACTTCGTGACGCGCTTTCTCGATTTGGGCAGCGCAAACAGCGCGATCACGAGTGCGCCGCAAATCAACGGGTGGTTTTTGTATGATGTATGGACGAGCTTCTGGTTTGTCCCGTATGAGCGCGTGATCGCCGGGTACGAAAACCGGGGGATTTCGTTGGTCATCTTGATCACGCTGTTGATCAGCTTCGGCGGGCTGACTTTACTCGTCCGTCAAGCGCGCTGGATGCTCCTCCATGTGATCGTGCTGACGGCGGGCTTGATCGCGGCGCTGATCGTGCTTGGAAACGAGTTTCACGGGCGTTACGTCGTCATGATCGCGCCGCTGATGGCGGTCGGGTTCGGCGTGGCACTCGCGCATGGTAAAAGGCTCGGCGGGGTGATCGCTGCGATCATTGTTGGATTCAGTGTGATCTCGATCATCACAGCATTCGATCCCGAAAGCCGATTCCGGCATGATGACGCGCGCGGCATGGTGCAGTATTACGCCGATACGCTGACCGAATCGGACTCGGTGATCGCGTGGTCATATGCGGATCGCTACGAACTGGCGTACTACTGGGATCGGCTTGGCGTGACGGCTGACCGGATCACGCTGCCGGAAGGGGCAGATATGGCGGAGATCGTGCCGATGCTGCCCACCAGCGGAGATATCGCGCTTAACGTGTGGTACACGCAGCGTGCGGATTATCGCGGCATGATGGGGTGTTTGCTCGAAGACGGCACAACCGCCGAACCGGAGTCATTCACAACGTATGGCATGACGAATTACACGTATCGCGCGCCGTCGCTGCGCGCGTTCGAGTTGACTCCGCTCGATATTCCGTTTGGTGACGAGTTGGGCGAGGCGGCGCGTTTGACTCACATAGGGGCGCTTCCGCAGGATTATACGGCGGATCAAGCGCTGTGCGTGCCGCTGATGATCACGCTCTCCCGTCCGTTTGATGGTGAACTCAAAGCGAGGATTTCGGTGATTCACCCGATCGCGGGGGAAATCGCAAGCGTCAACCCGATTATCGCATCGGCTGATGGGCGAACGAGCGAGAGCGCCGAACCCGGCGAACTACTGATGGCATTTCCGCGCGTTCGGCTGCCTGTTGGCGCGCCCCCCGGCGCGTATCAGATCATGGTTCGCTTGTACGATTTGGATAGGCGTTTTTCCGGGTATCTACCGCAGACAGGTACGGTATCCGGGCGCGATCTCGTGGTGGGTACGTGGAATGTTCAACCGGGGGCGAACTGGCAGGTTGGAAATCCGAATTGGGATCGACTCGATCCCGAATGGGTTTCGGTGACGGATTCGCTGCGGATGGGGATGCTGACCGATTTTTCGCCTGATCCGCAGAATGGTACAACGCACGTTTTGACACTTGTTTGGGAGGGTGAAGGCGAACTGACAGCGATCACGGCGGCGGCTGTGGATGGTGCGTGGTCGATCACGCTGCCACCCGAACAAACGGATCGACTGAACGGCGGCTATCTGCTCGATTGGCGACGGCTTACGATCCCCGCAGACGCGCCGACAGGTGAAGCCGAAATACGACTGCCTGACGGTCAGGTAATCGCGCGTTTTGTTGTGGAATCGCAGTCGTATCTCACGGATGTTCCCGCGTTTAACATCTCGCTTGATGCGCGCATCCCGACTTATGCGGAACTGCTCGGCGCGGCGGCTGACCCGGTGTTTTCGCTGACCGAACTGCCGGAGATCACGCTGCTGTGGCGAGCGCTCGGCGCGACACCGCCCGATCAAGCAGGCGCGACCGTATTTGTGCAGATGCTCAACCGCGATGGGGTGGTGATCGCGCAGAGTGATATGCAGCCTGTCACAGGATCACGCCCGACAACGGGATGGCGTGACGGAGAAATCATCGTTGATTCGCATACGCTCGAATGGAATGCGCTTGCTTCGGCAGGAGAGGTGACGGTGATCGCGGGGTGGTATTCGGCGCAAACCGGGGAGCGCTATCCGTGGGCAGATGGGAACGATTACGCGGTGATCGGTCAGTTCGAGGTGCGTTGAGCGATCAAATAAAAAGGGCGCAGAGCTAACATGCTCTGCGCCCTTTTTGATGTGAATCTTTAGGCGTTACTTGCCTGCTGATCCGCCTTCGACTTCGGCTGTACCCATGTGGAACGCCAGAACATATTGTCCGGTCGTGCTCTGGTTATAGCTGGTGAAGAGGAAGTTGAAGAAGTTGAAATCGGGATCGTCATTGAGTTCGAGTCCGTTCAGGTCGAAACTCAGCATGGAGTCGAACGCGTCGGCTTCAACCGTGCGCGCTCCGTCAGAAATGGTGCTGCCGTCGAGTGAGATGCTTTCACCCCAGCAGCGGCTGGCATCCCCGCCATCGTCACAAGCGACGACATTGCCATCGCTGTCTTCAATCGCGTTCATATCGCTATCAATGCGGTAGAACAGTGGATCAACGGAGGTTTCGCGACCGATCATATAGGTGGTGAACGGTACACCAGACGCAACCATTCCGGGGGTCAAGCGTACGTTAAAGGGGTCGCCTGAACCATCCGCCGCTGTGACCGCCATGCCTTCGACGACGAGGACAAACTCGCCGACCATGCTGTTATATCCGCCGACGATAATCGAAATATCCGCGAATGCTTCCGAACTGTTCTGGTCGAACGTTACCTGAGAGCTGAAACTGGTGCCGTTCACTCTGCCCGTTGTGGGAAGATCAATTTCATATTCGGCTGCTTCGGGTGCATCGTCATTACACAGTCCGTCGCCGCTTTCATCAAGGACTGCCAGAACGGGGTCAAAACCGTCAATGCCGATTGCTGTCGCCGTGTACGTGAAGCCAGATCGCATCTGGATGATGATGACTTCCACACCATTTTCGAATGTCGCGCCGTTATCACATGTGACGCTTACACCGGGTGGAAGGTCTTGGGCTTGTACCAACGCGGGAAGTAAAAGCAGTGCACTGATCACTAGTAAGAGGGCGGAGCTAACACGAGTTATACGCATATTGTTCTCCTCAATGCAGGTGTGAAACGCGGTGCCAAGATTACTCTTGCCATTATAGCGATATTCAATTTGTGCGCGCGGGGGTTGGAGAAGACAGAGAACCTTAATCCTGACCACAGGATGTTTTACTTTACACTTAGGTTGTGAATTTTCTCCACATCTTTGTAGAAGAAGTCACAATTATGACATCCCATCGTCTGTACAAGGGAACTTGAGGTAACCTATGACCACTGCGCCCCTTGAAGAAACATCAAGCATTCAACATGGAAGCGGAAAATCTCCGCTTCAAACAGATCAACTGTACCGCATTGTGGCAAGCAACCTGCCGGACGGCGCAGTCATCGTGTTTGACCACAACTTACGATATTTACTGGTTGACGGTCGCGCACTTGCGGAAGTCGGTCTAGATAAACAGTCGATGGAAGGCAAGACGGTTTCTGAAATCTTCCCGCCCGACGTCGCTGCACGCGCCGAAATACCCTATCGCGCAGCCCTAAACGGACAATCCTCACACTATGAAGCTGAATATGCGGATCGCCTATTCAACGTGAGCTTTGTCCCCTTGTACGATGACAGCGGCAAAATCTTTGCCGGTCTGAACACCATGAGCGACATCACGGCGCGCAGGCGGGCGGAACAAGTCGCCGCGCAGCGTGTTCGTGAGCTTGAGTTGGTCGCTGAAGTCAGCAGCGCCGCCAGCGGTGTTTTGGAAATTACCGAACTGCTTGGATTGGTATCGAACCTCACCAAAGAGCGTTTTAACTTCTATCATGCCCATGTGTATTTGCTCAGCGAGCAGGGAGATTATCTCATGCTCGCCGCCGGGGCGGGTGAAGTTGGTAAGTTCATGATGCGGCGCGCACATCGCATCGCTACGAATGCGCCGCGTTCGGTCGTCGCCCGTGCAGCCCGAACGGGGCGCGGCGCGATCGTGAATGACGTGCTGCTTGAAGCGGATTATCTCCCTAATCCTATGCTTCCTGAGACGCGCTCAGAAATGGCTCTACCGATGATCGCTGGTGGTGTAACGCTGGGGGTGTTGGATATTCAAGATATCCATGTCGAACGCTTCAACGACGACGACATCCGCGTTTTCTCGGCACTGGCAAGTCAGATCGCGGTGGCTGTACAGAACGCCCGCCGGTTTGCACAGGTCAGGCTGTACCAAGACATTGTCCAGAACATGCCTAACGGACTGCATGTATACCGTCTGGACGCGCCAGATAAACCGGAATCGCTTCGAATGATGATTGCGAATCCGAGCGCGGCTGAACTCACCAGCGCCCCGACCGAATCACTTATCGGCAAGCGCCTCGTTGAAATTCTCCCGAATACGAAAGACACCGAGATTCCAGCCACGTATGCAGAAATTGCCAAAAACGGCGGCGTGTGGACGGCTGAAAATGTGAACTTCGCGGAAGATGGCGCAATCGGGGTCGCGTACAGCGTGAAGGCGTTCGGGCTTCCGGGGAATCAGGTCGGTATCACCTTCGACAACATTACCGCGCGTGTCTCCGCCGAACATGAAGCGGAACGCGTTCGGATACAGAACGAAACGCTGGCGAATGTGACCTTGAGGCTTTCGCAAGCGGAGGACGAGGACAGCATCGTGATGGCGTTCCGGCGCTTGGTGGAAGGATCACCGCTGCTGGGATTGGTCACACTTTCGTATGTGGATACGGATGAAGCAGGAAACCCGACCGAGATCAATATCAAGTCGGCAGTTGATGAACACGGGAATCTGCTTCCGATTAGTGCGATGCCGGTAGGCAGTATCAAGGCGAGCGATTATCCGCTCATGAGTGTGCTGTATGACAATCCCAATGAGGCGATGATTTTTGGTGACCTCGCTTCGCTTCCCGGCGTCGATGACTCGGTCGCTGCGGCGATGAAGGCATTAAATGTCCAATCCGGCGCGATTTTCCCGCTGCGCTCTGCCTCCTCATGGATTGGCATCATGTCGATTTTGTGGACAGAGCCGCACAACTTCAGCGATGCGGAACGACAACTTTTCCAAGACGTACTGCCCGCGCTGAACGCGGTTGTCGGCAGCCGCCGCCAATATCTTTACACGGTTGAGGCGGAACGCTTCGCCCAGCGGTTGAGTCAGAACCTCCAGACGGTGTCTGAAATCGGTACACAGGTATCGAACATTCTCGATCTGGATCAGATGTTGACAACGGCATCTGATTTGATCAAGTCTCGATTTAACCGCTATCACGCGCATATCTATCTTTTGAATGAGACAGGCGAAACGCTCGTGCTGGCGGCAGGTGCAGGAAATACCGGACGCACCATGAAGGCGCGCCGTCACAGCATTCCAGTAGCGCGCGAAAGCTCACTGGTCGCACGCGCCGCACGTACGCTTCAGGGCGTTATCGAAAACGATGTGAGCAGCGCGCCGGACTTCCTTCCGAATCCGCTGCTTGCCGAAACTCAATCGGAAATGGCAGTACCGCTCATTGCGGCGGATACGCTGATCGGCGTGTTGGACGTGCAAGCGAACGAGGTCAACGCGTTTGATGCGTCCGACGTGTTCATCCAGACGACACTTGCATCACAGCTTGCCGCGAATATTCAGAACATCCGCGACGTTGAGCAAATCCGCCGTTCGCGTGAGCAAGTCGCGCGCATCTACGATCTATCCGTCGATCTGGTCGGTACGGCGACTCACGAGGGGTATCTGAAAACCATCAATGACTCGTGGACGCGTATTCTCGGATGGTCGGCTGAAGAACTGACCAGCAGACCGTTTATCGAGTTCGTACACCCCGAAGACCGGCAACCCACGCTTGATGAATTTGCCCGTCAGATCGGCATGGGTAACGCGTCTGTCTCTTTTGATAACCGCTATTTGTGCAAAGATGGCAGCTT
Organism: uncultured Chloroflexota bacterium; assembly: GCA_937927665.1. Classification (GTDB taxonomy): domain Bacteria; phylum Chloroflexota; class Anaerolineae; order Aggregatilineales; family Phototrophicaceae; genus Flexifilum. The sequence goes on along the minus strand of CALBRY010000428.1, from coordinate 6,988 downwards.
CCGCTGGCTCTCGTGGAACGCGGTGCCGGTCGCATCCGAAGGCTTAACCTACTTCGTCACCCGTGACGTGACGGATCGCGTTCAATATGAAAAGGCGATTGAGCGCCGCGCCCGTCAGCTTGAGACGGTAGCAGAAGTGAGCGCCGCAATCACGACCGTGTTTGACCGCGATGAACTGCTTCAGAAGGTGGCTGACCTCACCAAAGCAGCATTTGATCTCTATCACGCGCATGTGTATCTGGTGAACGACAGCGCCGATTATCTGCTGCTTGCGGCAGGTGCAGGCGCTCCGGGTGCGCTCATGAAAGCACGCGGACATCGCATTTCGATCTCACACGTGCATTCGATGGTTGCCCGTGCGGCGCGGTCGAAAGAAATTGTGATTGAGAACGATGTCAGCAGTGCGCCGGACTTCTTACCCAATCCGCTGCTGCCGGATACCCGCGCAGAAATGGCGCTGCCGCTGATCTTGGGCGATCGTGTGCTCGGTGTGCTGGACGTGCAGTCCGATGTGGCGAACGTCTTCCGCGCTGATGACGCGAAAGTGCTTGCGACACTCACCGCGCAAATCGCGGTCGCGGTGGAAAACACCAATGTCGTTCAGCGTGTTCTCTTGACCGAACGCGCCGTCGAGAACAGCACGTCCGGTTTGACGATTTCGGACGCGACAAAGCCGGAACGTCCTATCATTTATGCCAACCCCGCGCTGGCGAAGATGTTTGGAGTCAGCGCCGAGAGCCTTATCGGTAGAGGGCTTAGTCTGCCTCAATTTGGCAGCACTTCGCCGGAAATGTTGGCAGACGTTGGCGCCGCATTCGCAGAAGGGCGGCAGTTGACCACCGTGCTCGAATTAGCGAGAGCGGACGGTACAACGTTATTTGACGAACTTCAGCTTTCACCAATTTTCAATGCCCGTGGTCAGCTAACCCACTTCGTAGGTGTGCATACGGACATTACGGAGCGTCTCGAAATCGAACGCCGGCGCGAAGCAACTCTGCGCGACGCCGAAGCAACAGCCGAACGCTTACGCGAAGTTGACCGCCTGAAATCGCAGTTCCTCGCCAATATGAGCCATGAACTCCGCACGCCGTTGAACTCGATTATCGGGTATTCTGAAATTCTGCTCGATGGCGATGACGGAGAACTGAGCGAAGAAGCGGTTGAAGATGTTGAGACGATCCACAACAGCGGTCGTCACCTGCTTTCGCTGATCAACGACGTGCTTGACCTCGCGAAGATCGAAGCGGGCGAAATGCGGTTGGATCGTGTTCCGTGTGATGTCATCAAGATTGCCAATGACGTGGTACACGCCGCGCAGGTGTTGATGGGCACAAAGACTCTCGCCTTGACTGTCGAAACGTCGGGCGACATTCCTCTTGCTCAAGCTGACCCGATCCGTGTACGCCAGATCCTCATGAACCTTGTCAGCAACGCCATCAAGTTCACCGAAAAGGGCGGTGTGACCATTCGCGTCCAGCCCGGTGATAGCAACCGTCTCAATGTGAGCGTGAGCGACACGGGCATGGGTATCCCGCAGGACTTCCTGAACGTGGTATTTGAGCAGTTCCGCCAGATCGATGGTTCGACGACGCGGCGCGCAGGCGGTACCGGACTGGGGCTGACGATTACACGCCATCTGGTTCAAATGCACCAAGGCGACATTACGGTTGAAAGTCGTGTTGGCGAAGGTTCAACATTCCGCTTTACCTTGCCGTTGGCAGAAACAACACCCGCATAAATCACAGTACTCACGCAGATGAGCGCGCTGCTTCAAACCGACAGCGCGCTCTCCATCTTCTGGATTTTATGACCCATGAGCAGCATGCCTTCGCCCTATCTCACTCACCTCGTATGCCTGGAATGCGGTCAGCAGCTTGAAGCCAATATTATGATGGCTGCATGCCCGCACTGCGGCTCAGGGTGGTTGGATGCCCGTTATGATTACGCATCGGTCGCCGCATTGTGGAAAACGCCGCGCCATCTGGCAGATCGTCCGCATACGTTGTGGCGCTATGCCGAACTGCTTCCAATTCCCGAACCCGATCCAGAGATCACACTTGATGAGGGTGAAACTCCGCTGCTGCGGCTGTATCAATTGGAACGCCTGTATGATCATCCGCACCTGTATGTTAAGGATGAGCGGCAGGGACCGACGAGTTCGTTCAAAGATCGGCAGGCGGCGCTGGCAGTGACGGCGCTCAAACAGGCGGGAATTACCGAACTCGTCCTGGCATCGACGGGCAACGCTTCGGCGGCATATGCCGCATACTGCGCGCGTGCAGGGATCAAACTGTGGTTGTTCCTTACCAGCCTCGTCCCCGGTGAAAAGATGCGCGAAGCCGCGCTTTACGGGGCGGAAGTTGTTCGCGTGAGCGGGACATACGACGAGACAAAGCAGGTTGCGGCGGAGTTCGCCAAGCGGCGCGGGATTCTGCTCGATCGGGGTGCGAAAGCTGTACCCGGTAAAGAGAGTATGAAAACGCTTGGCTATGAAATCGCGGCGGGCTTGGGCTTGAAGCTCGATCCATCCGGCGAGCGCTGGATCGCCCCCGATTGGTACATTCAGGCGGTGAGCGGCGGAATCGGACCGCTTGGCGCGTTGAAGGGTTTTCAAGAACTTTACGACATGGGATTGATCGATAAAGTGCCGAAACTTGGCGCTATTCAAGCGGCGGGTTGTGCGCCGATGGTGAATGCGTTCGCGGCGGGGCGCTCCACTGCCGATCCGGTTGTTCCGCAGACGTTGATCACTGTGCTGGCAACAGGCGATCCCGGTCTAAGCTATTCTCAACTGTTCTCGCATATTCAACAGTGGGGCGGCACGATGATCGCCATCGAGGATGGTGATACATTCGCCGCGATGCGTCGTACTGCCAGTAAAGCGGGGCTGTCGGTTGAACCCGCGACGGCGGTCGCGTTTGCAGGGTTGGATAAGCTCATCAGCAATGGGCAGATTGCCCCCGGTGAAATGGTTGTAATCAACGGCTCCGGGCATACGTTCCCGGCTGAAAGTCATATTCTGGGCGATCAATATCTGCTCAATTTGGAGTACGATCGCTCCGGTGAGAACGGCGGATCGCGGCGGCAGGTCGAAGGCTGGCGCGCCGCGCTGGAAACGCTCGATGAACAGGTGACGACGATCCTTGTTGTGGATGACAACCCGAATGATCGGCGTTTGATCCGGCGGCTGCTGCAAGCCCGCAAGAATTATCGCGTGTTCGAGGCGCGCGACGGACGCGAAGCCGTAAAAATGCTGTACGATCACCGCCCTGATCTGGTGGTGGCAGACCTGACTATGCCGGAGTTAGACGGGTTCGGGTTGATCGACTATCTCAAGAGTGATCCTGATCTGGCGGCGATTCCGATTGTGGTGGTGAGCGCGAAAACGCTGACCGCGCAAGATAAATCGCTGTTGGAAGGCGTAACGGAGTCGGTGTGGACGAAGGGCGATTTCAGCACGCGGCGGCTGGTCGATCACATCGTCGAAACATTGGGCGATGATGCTGCAATCCCGCCATCGGAAACCCCGGATCGCCCTGCGGCGTATGTCGAAACAGGCGATGCACCGCTCGCACCGCGCACGATCTTGATCATTGATGATCATGAGCCGGATCGACGTTATGTTCACCGGATTATCGATCAAATCGGCATGTTCAATTTTGTGGAAGCGGCATCGGGGCGCGATGGATTGAAAGTGATTCATGAACGTCATCCCGATCTGGTTGTGCTAGACTTACTCTTACCAGATATGGATGGTTTTGCAGTATTGGAGGCACTGACACACGATCCGCTGTTGGTGGATATTCCGATCGTGATCTACTCCGGCAAGACGTTGACCGCCGCAGAGCGCGAGCTTTTGGAGCGGAATGCTGCGCTCGTCATCGAAAAATCGGCTCAACACCGTCGCGAGTTCATCTCAAGTATTACGCGGCTGTTGTTGTAGGTATACTACATTTTAGACGACAAACTGTATTTAGCGGAGTCTTCAATTTAGATCGGGGAACATGCTAATGACTACCAGAATACTGTGCGTTGAAGATAATCCACAAAACATGCGCCTTGTCCGCAAAATTCTGAGCAGCGCCGGATACGAAACTGCGGAAGCCGTTGACGGGATGAGTGGATTGCAGATGGCACAGCAGGAGCGATTCGCGCTGATTCTTCTTGATGTGAACCTTCCGGATATTGACGGGCTGGAAGTTGCACAGCGCCTGAAGGCAGACCCCGAAACACGTACAATCCCGTGTATCGCACTGACTGCGAATGCGATGCATGGCGACCGTGAGCGTTGTTTGCAAGCCGGATGTGATGGTTATGTGCCGAAGCCGATTACCAAGAGCGAGCTGCTGCACACGATTGCCCATTTTCTCACCTCTCAGTCGGAGCGTGATCTGACGTGACAACCCATGTGGTCATCATTGAGGATAACGCGCAGAGCGCTCGTCTCGCTGCTCGACTGCTGCGGAAAGCGGGCTATGATGTCAAAACGGCAGAAGACGGCGAGATCGGTTTTAATACCGTTCAAGAGCAAGCGCCTGATATCGTTTTGATCGATCTGGGGCTGCCGGATATTGACGGACAGACCGTGATCGGGCTGATGCGTGAACTTCCGTCGATGGCGACCGTTCCGATTGTCGCGTTCACTGCCTATCCAATTGATATTGCACAGCAAATGGCGAAAACATATGGGTGTGCCGGTGTCATCAGCAAACCGATTGACACCCATCGTTTTGCCGAGCAGGTGGGTGAGTTCCTAAAACGTGACTAGTCCGTTTTTCATTCCGATACCTGCCGATCGCTACAATTTCGAGCAGCTTGCGGATATCTACAACGAAAGCCGGGTCGATTACATCGTTCCCATGCCGATGAACGCAAAGCGCATGGCGGATTATGTTCATCAATATGCGGTTGATTTATCCGGCTCGGTTGTTGCGATCAACAAAGAACAGCAGATTGCCGGGTTATCCATGCTGGGCATCCGTGGTGAGCGCTCATGGATTACCCGACTTGGCGTAATCCCGACGCGGCGCGGACGCGGCATCGGTCAATTTTTGATGTCCAAACTGTTGGAAAACGCGGTTGATCGCGGCTGCACGCTCGCACAGCTTGAAGTCATTGAAGGCAACGAACCCGCGCAAACCCTCTTTACCAAGCTGGGTTTTTACGAAACGCGCCGCTTGTTGGTGATCCGCCGCCCGCCGGGGATGCCGCCGGATTTTACATTTCCTGTCAGCGTGGAACCGCTCAACAAGCTGGAGATCGATGCGTATTTGAACGAACGCAGCGATCACCCCAGTTGGCTGGATGAAACCGCGAGTCTGCTGGTGGGCGGCGCGACTGCGATCGAAGGTGTGCGCGTGACCAGCGAAACGGGCGAATGTGGGTGGGGAGTCTTCCGCCCGACCGCATTTCAAATTTCTCATGTCACGATGGGTTCACATGAACGCGGTGCGGCGCTTTCTACAGCGCTTGCCGCCGCGATTTTGACGGCGATCCATCAAAAGCACCCACGCCGTGATACAAAAGTCGAAAATGTCCCCGAAAACAGCCCGCTCGTGCGCGCATTTGAGCAGGTTGGCTACATGATCGAGTTCGCGCGAATCGAAATGGTAAAGACCCTCTAAACCCGTTCTATCGAGACTCCAATAGATGCCCCTTTATCATGGCGTTGATACCGAAAGGGCATTCTCCATGATTCCGTCTCCGATTGACCCCCTTCGTCCGCTTCGAGTTCTCATTATCAGCGGCAGTCCTTTTGCGCGTGCCGGACTTGCTTCGCTCATCAATGCACAAACCGGGTTGACCATCGCAGGGATGGGATCGCCCGATGATGATTTAGCCGATTCGCTCGACCTGTACCGCCCTGATGTGCTGGTCTGGGAGATGGGTTGGGAACCGCTTCAGTATCTCGAACGGCTGACAGAACTGCGCGATACCCTGGGGCGACCGCTCGTACCTGTTCTGACGCTGATCGCGCATGATTCCAATGCGCCCAGCGCGGCGGCGCTCCTGTTCAATGCCGGGGTGCGCGGCGTGCTAACCCAAGACACCAACGCTGATCGAATCACGGCGGCGGTGGTTGCGTTAGGGCAGGGGTTAACCGTCGCTTCACCGGCTTATTTTCCCGTCAGCGCGGCGGGTACGGATTCGTCTGCGATGCTCCCGGTCGATACGCTGACCCCCCGTGAAAGCGAAGTTCTGCACCTGATCGCCGAGGGGCTGCCCAACAAGCAGATTGCCCAGAAGCTCAGCATCAGCGAGCACACCGTCAAATTCCACGTAAACGCGATCCTGACCAAACTCGGCGCGCAGAGCCGCACCGAAGCCGTCGTCCGTGCCACCCGCGCCGGATTGATCGCCCTTTAATCATTCGCCCACCCATTTGGAAACATCCCCTCACCAGATGGGTAGGCGTGCCGCTCATCGGAGTGGTGGTTTATGCGCGCCTGATTTCTGGTCTAATGAAAGTATCTTGCAATCGTCTCTCAAGTGATGAGAGGCGCGGCGAAATTTACATAGGGGAGATCAATAAACTCATGAGTGATGTTCTGACTCAGCTTTCTGAAGATATGGCAGCCGCCGTTGATCGCGCGGCAGCAAGCGTTGTTCGTGTTGAAGGACGGCGGCGCATGCCCGCGACCGGAATCATTCATTCGGCGGATGGCATTATCATTTCCGCGAATCATGTCGTTGAGCGCGATGATAATGTGCGCGTTGGTCTGCCTGATGGCAGCACAGCGAGCGCTCAGGTAATCGGGCGCGATCCTTCGACCGATCTTGCCGTTCTGCGCGTCAATGCCAGCGGTTTGACCCCTGCCAACTGGGATTTGAATAAAGCGGCGCGTGTCGGTCATCTCGTGTTGGCGCTCGGTCGCCCGGAAGCGACCGTACAGGCAACGCTCGGCGTGATCAGCGCATTGGGCGAAGGCTGGCGCACGGCGATGGGCGGCATGATCGATCATTACGTTCAAACTGATGTGACGATGTA
>CALBRY010000427.1 GCA_937927665.1 uncultured Chloroflexota bacterium | reverse complement strand
GAATCAGCTTTCAGGGGGTCAACAGCAGCGTGTCGCGCTGGCACGCGCCCTTGTGATGGAACCGAGCGTTCTGTTGTTTGACGAACCACTCTCGAACTTGGACGCGAAACTGCGCGTACAGATGCGCAGCGAGATTCATCTATTGCAGCGGCGATTGAATATCACCAGCGTTTATGTCACCCACGACCAAGACGAAGCGATGGCATTGTCTGATCGCATTGTGGTGATGAATGCGGGCAAAATCGAACAGATGGGACAACCAGAAGACATCTACCGCTATCCGACAACACGTTTTGTCGCTGACTTTATTGGACGCGCAAACTTCACGGAAACCGTCGTCGAAAGTGTTGATGATCAATCTGCCGTCGTGCGCTTATTCGATCAACCGCTCCGCATTCCACTGCATCACGTAACGTTTCGCCCCGGCGAACAGGCAACCGTGATGATGCGCCCCGAAGCCGTCAAATTGACGCGCAACCCTGACGCAAAACAGGTCAAGATCGAACAGGTGATGTATCTCGGCACAGAAGTCGAATACACAATCGCGTTTGATAATCGTGTATGGACGGTATCGGATACCGATCCGCGTACCGGACGCGCATTTGCGGAAGGCGAATTTGCGGGAATGACGGTGGTTGAAGATGCTGTCCATATGCTGAAACAGTAAGTTGATTGACTTAAAATAACAGGCTTCAGCTTGAAATAATGGGATACACGAACAGCGGCACTATATCAGTGCCGCTGTCGCGTTTTATTCGCTTTGACTGCCTAGGCATATCTCCACTGCTTCGGATTTCGCTGCATCCATTAGCGCGGCGGGCGTCCAAAGCCGCCGACAGTGCCAACCGTGGTCACGATACTAGAAACAGTGAAACTCGTGTATTGGCTGCCGGGTGTGTACGTGCCTCCCTCATACAGACCATCGCTCAATGTTCCATCTGACGAACCGCCGAGGTAAACATTGTACGTCGCACCCGTCGCGAGTTCAGGGGACGAAAATGCGATCAACTGGTAGGTCTTGCTTGGCGCGAAGGTCAGAAGTGCGCTGCCATCACTGCTCTCGATGCGAATCAGCGTACCAGCGGGTTGAGCGGCGCTCAGATTGAGCAGCAGCGAAGCCTGAGCCGAAGATTCACCCGGCGCTTGCGGCATTCCGGAGCTGCCGACTGCAACAAACCACCCGCCTGTCATATTGAACCACGCGTCATAGTCCAATGCGCCGTTCATCTGCTCGGTCGGACCATTCACGATGACCACGCCACCTGTCATCTCGATTGCGCCATTCGCATCAAGACCATCCCCGGCGGCATTCACCACGAGGTATCCGCCATTGATGTACAGGTAATAATCGGTAGAAGTCGAAAATGCGGCTTGATCTGGACGACCGCCACGACCGGGATTCATCGTCATGCCTGAGCCATCATTGCCACCAGCAACATTCACACCATCATCGCTGGCATTCAGGTGAATATTGCCGCCGTTCAGTGTGATCACTGCGCTTTCGATACCCTCATACGACTCGGTGATCTGGGTGTCACCGCCGTTGATCGTCAGCGTCGCATCAGCGTGAATACCGTCATCACCACTCAAGAGTGTGAGCGTGCCGCCGTTGACCACAATCGAACCGTTCGAGTGAACAGCATCATCCGCCGAGTCAATCGTGAACGTACCGCTATCAATCTGGACATTTAGTGCGCCCTTGATTCCTTTGGCGGATGTATCCTCACTGATATAGCTCGTGCTGCCCCCGCCTGTGACCAACACGAACTGCCCATCGCTGATCAGAACGCTGGTTTCCGCCTGAATAGCATCGCCTGCCGCGGTGATGTTGATCATGCCGGTTGCGATGGAGATATAGCCCATGCTGGCATCTTCTTCGTTGTCGGATTTTAAGCCGTCCCCGCCAGCGTTCACAGTAATCGAGCCATCCTGAACAACAAGATAGTCCTTCCCGCGAATACCATCATCAACAGCAGTAACGATCAGTGTGCCGCTGGTGATAACGAGACCATCTTTACTGCCAATCGCGTCGTTGTAGTTTCCGATGACCGTTAACGTACCCGTACCGTAAATAGTGAGATTGCTCTTGCTGAAAATCGCGGCATTCGGCTCATCTTCACCTTCGGCGAACACATACGCTGCGCCATCCGACACAACATTATCAGTATTGTCCGCGAGGACGATTATCGTTTCTTCGGCGTTGGCGATATAGATCGGCGCACTTGTGGAATTGCTGATGTTCACACCGTTCAGGATCAGCCGCACCAAGTCTTCATCTTGTGTATCTACCACGATCTGCCCGTCTGCGAGCGAACCGCTGAAGCTGTAGTTTCCTGCCAATTGGATCGTGACGCGGCTGCCATCAGCGATTGCCCCATCGCCCTCAACGGTAATTGAAGTCCCGCTTAGGATGATATTGGTCACATCGGTGCTGTCCCAAACGAAATCTTCTGGATTTGTGTGATCTTCGCTTAACGCAGCCTGAACCTGTTGATCACTCGATTGGCTTGCTTCTACGTTCGCACCACATCCCACAAGGATGAACAACGTAAGCGCCCAAGCCAAAACCGAGAGGATTTGCTTCTTGGTCATCAATGACTCCTTCAATAGATGCGACATGCTGTAACACGAATAACGCTACTCGCCAGTTATTCAGAAGTTGTTTAGCACGCTTAAGCGACTTCCATAGATGGGAATTGGCGAATCTATGCGAATCATTTCGCGAACCTGCACAATTTCTTTAAATCTCTTAACTATCCTTTAAAGCATTGGTTCGGTTTGCACCGATAACGCAATCCTAGTTGATGTAAGTGTGAAGAAAATGATGACCACAGCCTCTCCATATATCCCAGCGCAGTTCCGACAAACTGATCAGGTGGTGAATCGTGTCCAGCCGCTTATCGAACAGTTTCAGCCGATCAGCTTGGCTGAAATGACGGATGTCGCTCTGCTCGATCGTATGGAAACGAAGTTTGTACTGGGCGGTAGTCAACTCTGTGAAGCCCTGCGATCGCTGACACAAAGCTATCGCGTGTTAGATATCAACGGTGTCCGCTTGAATCACTATCAAACGATCTATTTTGACACCGACGATTTCGCCCTCTACCAACAGCACCATAACGGTCTCGCTTCACGTTACAAAGTGCGTGCCCGTAAGTACGTCGAGTCTCATCTCGCCTTTTTTGAGGTGAAGCATAAGACGAATCGTGATCGCACCGTCAAATCACGCATGTCAATTCCGGAAATCGTGACAGATATTTCAGGCGAGGTCGATGATTTTGTCGATCTACATACGCCTTTCGACGCCGAATCGCTAGAACCGAAAGTCTGGAACGACTATGTGCGGGCAACACTGGTGAGCACGCGCTATCAAGAACGCCTGACGCTTGATCTCAATGTAGGGTTTCACGTAAACGGAGAGTACAGCGGGCTGCCGGGAATCGTGATTGCTGAAGTCAAACAAGATCACCGGTCGCAGCGCTCAGACTTCATCCAACAGATGCGGCGGCTTGGGGTACGCCCAGCGGGATTCAGCAAGTACACCGCTGGCGTTTATTCGCTGTATCAGGGCGTCAAGATCAACAACTTCAAGTCTCAGATTCGCCATGTGCAGAAGGTCATGCAGGAAGAAGCTCGATCATGAATTCATTCGTTGAAGCAGCCTTAGCGTTTGGGTTGAACCTTGCCGTAGTTATCGTGATTGTGAGATTCATCTATTATCCTCAGCAGCGCGATAAGAACTACGTTTTTACGCTTTTCGCGTTCAACAGCATCGTGTTCTTCGTGATGGGACTGCTGAATGGCACGAACATCGGGATTGAGGTCGGGTTTGGCTTATTCGCCATCTTCTCAATTCTGCGTTATCGCACAGATACCATTCCTATTCGGGAAATGACGTATCTGTTCACCCTGATTGCGCTGCCAGTCGTCAATTCGATTCTGCTCACGAATGCCGCCTATGGCGAGTTCGCTGTCGTTAACCTTGCGACGATCAGTGTTCTATTCGTCCTCGAAAAAGGATGGGGTTTCCGCTACGAAGTTCGCAAAACCGTCGTCTACGAACGTGTTGATTTGGTGCGCCCCGAAAACTGGGGACTCCTGCTTGATGACTTACGGACTCGTACAGGGCTGCCGATCAACCATCTCGAAATCGGTCGCTTGAATTATCTACGCGATACCGCACAGATCACCATTTACTATGATGCGAAAGCCGTCGATACGGCGCTGGTAGGCTTCGCGGTCGATCGCAATCATGATGTCGAGGACGATTAAAGTACCCCCTGACTCAAAACCATTCAAACAGCCGGACGTCGTAGGGTTTCAACAACCGCCAATCCTTGAAACGCTGTCTGTTCACTGTATTGAGCACCGATCTGCCGAGCATATGCTGCCAGTCGTTTGGTTTTCGCCCAAGTCTGCCCGCTGGAAGCGGTCATTTGCCGCCAAAGTAAGAACGTCCAGTTTTCAGGGAGTAAACCGATCTCTCGGATGAGGGATTGTGTGATACTCCCGCTGCCGCTCGGCGTGAGGACAATCACCTGCCCGGAAGGACGCAAAACGCGCCACACTTCTTTTAGGAGCGGTTCAGGGTCGGGCAGTAAGAACAGCACCGAGCATAACGTTACCGCGTCAAAAGTGCTGTCGGCAAAGGGTAAATGACCGTCGTTCGAAAGCTGGTAAAGCGGGACATCATGCAGAGCAGCCCTCCCCCGTGCTTCCTCCAGCATTGCTTCGTCGATATCGCCACCTGCCCAAACAAGACCCGGCTGTTCAAGTCCCATTTCAATGAGCTTGCCCGCCCCTGTGCCGATGTCCAACACTTTTGATCCCTCTGGAAGCCGATGCAGGGCATCCAGAACGGGTTGCAGAAAATGGGCGTACCACGGGGCATCTTGGACATTGCGGAAAAAGCGTGCGAAATTCATGGGTATCAGCTTTCTATCGTGTTCGCATCTCGCGGATTGGACAACAAAGCATGTGTCGCATTTGAACTACACTAACTCAATATGTTATATATGTAGTTGTGTTTTTTGTCAA
>CALBRY010000426.1 GCA_937927665.1 uncultured Chloroflexota bacterium | reverse complement strand
TGCAAATACTCGCGCGTATCGGTAAGTTCTTGTTGAAGCAGACGACTGCGTTGTTCTCGCTCATCCAGCGTATCGGGGGATGGTTGTATACCGCTGGTATCCACCTGTGGCAGATAATTAATTTCTTCAAAAAATACCGCCAGCAAATTCTCGTTGGTTGCTGTGGCGAAAGGCTTCACAATCAGATTGATGAAAGTGTCTTGACCATTCGCTTCTACCTGTATACCCGGTTCAAAGATTTCGCGATGCTGCGTAATGGCGCGGTAAATCGTGGTCGTTAGCGGTACTTTAAGACCTTCGCGTGCCGAATGGATAATATCAAGCTCATGGGTATCCCCCGGTGCAATTTCAAGGTATTTCCCTGTGCGCCCATGCACATAGCGCATGAATCCCTGCTGGTCGATGATCACACAAGCTGGCGACCAATCCTTGAGCAGCATCGCTTCCGTTGCTTCACGCAAACTTGGAACCGATCGCGCTCGACTGAGGGTTTGTGTTCTATTTTCAGCAATATCAGCACTCGTGGGAGGAATATCAACCCTGAAACGAGAGAGAGAACTGCTCTCAGAGCGTTGAAATAGTTTATGGGGCAGATCATGCGGTTTGAATTCATGATCGCGCCTCCCAAGACTTTCCGATAACCCAAGCATGAGAAAGCCGGTCGGCGCAAGCGCAAAGTGGAAATAAGACAAAACCTTGCCTTGCAATTCCGTATCCAGATAGATCAACAAATTGCGGCAGCTAATCAAATCCAACCGAGAAAACGGCGGGTCTTGGGTGACGCTGTGTACGGCGAAGATCAGCATCTCGCGCAGTGACTTCGTGACCTGATAGCCCTCAGAGGTCGCCAGAAAATACTGCGTCATATACGGTTCTGGAACATCAAGCGCGATGTTCGAGGGATACCACCCCGTCCGGGCAACGTTAATCGCATGGCTGTCAATATCTGTCGCAAAAATCTGAACCCGAAATTCCTGCTTTAGAACCGCCATCTGTTCACGGATCAGGATAGCGATTGAATAGGCTTCTTCGCCTGTAGAGCAGCCTGCCACCCAGACGCGTATCGGTTGGTTCACCCGTCGATTCTCGAACAAACGTGGGATTACCGTATCGCGCAGTTGGGCAAAAACTTCGGCATCGCGAAAGAAACTAGTCACGCCGATTAACATGTCGCGAAAAAGGGCTTCTACGCCAATCGCATTGTTTTGAAGGAATCGGACATAATCTTCTATCTTTTCGATTTGATTGACCGCCATCAAACGTTCGATGCGACGGCGAATCGTACTTTCTTTATATTGAGAAAAATCTTGCCCGGTTTGGGTTCGAACAATAAACAGAATTTGTTGCAGAGAATCCGGCACTTCCTCCGCAGGGGGAGTCCCCCAGTTAATATTCGAATCGAGGGCTAATCGCCGATACTTCTCTAGCTGCTGGGGCATCGCAGCAGGAGGCAAAATGAAATCGACTAATCCCGTCGAAATGGCATTGCGCGGCATTCCATCGTAGACAGTCGAAGTGGGGTCTTGCACCATGATCATCCCACCCTGTTCTTTTATTGCCTTCAACCCCAGTGTACCGTCACTAGCCGTTCCAGACAGAATGATGCCAACTGCTCGTTCGTGCATGTCTGCCGCAAGGGAACGAAAGAAATAGTCAATAGGAAGGCGAATAGAAGTATTTTCGGCAGGTTGAAGCAGCTGCAAATGCCCGTTAAAAAGCCCCATCATGCTGTTGGGCGGGATTACATACACATGGTTCGCCAGCACCTGCATATCACTTTTGACCTGCTGTACAGGCATTTGTGTATAGCGCTGGATGATCTCAGCCAAAATACTGGGGTGATCAGGCGCGAGATGCTGAACTACGACAAACACCATCCCTGTGGTCGGTGACATCTGCGAGAAGAAACTCTCAAATGCTTCCACTCCACCTGCTGATGCACCGATCCCCACAACAACCGGAAACTGCGAATGCTTATCTATGTAATGAGAGGAAGCATCCCCATCTGTGGAGTTGTTCGGTTCATCATTCATCGAATCAATCCCTGCTTTATCGTGCTGAGAATAGACTATGGCTTGCTTTACAACTGCGAAGGGCTAGACCATCTGCAGGATGATCCAAATTGAGTGCTATATCTAGAGGGGCACTGTAGGGCTAAATTATTGCCCTGTTTGGTGAACGATCAAGTGCAGAGGCGGCATCAATATCGACACCAAGACAAGCAGCACCTAAAGATTGTGGAGGATTTAGATGTTGTGAATCCTGTTCATAAGAAAGTATACACCGTATTTCGACTAATGCACCTTTTTTCACAGACTTGACCGGGTACCTGATCTGTCACGGCGAGTCGTCCAGAAGGAGTGCTCAACGGCTTAGGTTGGCAGTACCTTTCCAAATACTTGACAGTCCCCCAAAAGCGTCTTACCATGATGGAAGCGCTTCCATGAGCGTCGATGAATGAGAACTGGTTAGGGTTTCAATGCCCAATCCAACGATTTACGACGTTGCAAAAATGGCTGGGGTCGGTGTTGGGACGGTATCGCGCGTTCTCAATAACAGCACCCGAGTCAGTCCTGAAACGCACGAAAAAGTGTTAGATGCTATCCGTGCGCTTGGCTTCCGTCGGAGCAAGGTCGCGCGGCAGCTTTCGACGGGAATTCAGCATCGCAACATCGGTGCGATAATGCCATATATTACGCCACCCTCTTTCGTGGAGCGGTTACGCGGAATGCAGATGGCGCTTAGTCATCAAGACAATGGCTTTAATCTCATTCTCTACACTGTAAGCGCCCCTGATCGCCAGCATGAGCAGTTGCTCGCCATTATCGATCAATCCACTGTCGATGGACTGCTTATCACAACTCTAAATGTTTCAGATGATGAGCGCGATCTACTGACACAGGCAGGTATCCCGTTTGTATTCCTGAGCGACGTCTGTACAGGTGAGGCAAACTGCATTAGCCCCGACAACATCTATGGTGGCTACTTGGCAACGCAGTATTTGCTACAACTGGGGCACCGTCGTGTTGCCTATGTCGGCGATGAATTCCCCAATAACTATGGCATCCCAACCAGTGAACTGCGCTACAAAGGGTACCTCTCTGCATTAGAGGAGTATGACATCCCTTTCAATGCAGATTATGTATGTCTAGGTGTACACGGCGAAGAAACAGCACACAGGCTTACTCAACAACTTTTAACTTTGCCAGAGCTGCCAACGGCGATCTTTGCAATGTCCGATATTCAAGCAGTTGGCTGTATTCAGGCTGTCCGTGAATCTGGGTTGCGCGTCCCGGAAGATATTTCTGTCATTGGCTTTGACG
>CALBRY010000425.1 GCA_937927665.1 uncultured Chloroflexota bacterium | reverse complement strand
CAAGAAATTAAGTGCGACGTGTTCGCAAAGGGCGAACGTGTCGATGTGATCGGCAAGAGCAAGGGGCGTGGCTTCGCAGGAACGATTAAGCGTCACAACTTCCATCGTCAGCCCAAGAGCCATGGGGCAAGCGACCGCGTACGCGCACCCGGTTCGGTCGGCGCTACCACTTTCCCCGCGCATACATGGCGCGGTCAGCGGATGGCGGGACGCATGGGTAATGACCGTGTGACCGCGCAAAATCTGGAAGTGGTGATCGTCGATGCGTCCCGTAATCTGTTGGCGGTTAAGGGCAGCGTCCCCGGCGTCAACGGCAGCATCGTCATGGTCAAGCCCGCCCGTGTCCGTCGTGGATAGCGTGAGCGACGATTGAGGAGGATATGACGATGACGAACTTGCAGGTTCCCCTGATGGATATGAGCGGCAAGCAGATTGGTACGCTTGATCTGCCCGCCGATATTTTTGCAGCCAAGATTAATACGGGCTTGATGCATCAGGCATTTGTCCGGCAGATGGCGAACGCACGCGCTGGTACTCACAGCGTTCAGCGCCGCGCCGAAGTCAGCCGCACGACAGCCAAGGTTTATAAGCAAAAAGGCACCGGTCGCGCCCGTCACGGCTCGCGCTCCGCTACCCAGTATGTCGGCGGTGGTCGCCCCATGGGTCCCAAGCCGCGTGATTATTCGACGGACATGCCCAAGCAGATGCGCCGCGCCGCAATTCGCAGCGCCCTAAGCGCCCTGCTGGCGGATGGTCAACTGGTGTTCGTGGATAAGATCACGATGTCTGCGCCCAAAACGCAGCAGATGGCACAGGTTGTTCAGGCGATTGCGGGTACAAACAGCACCGCGCTTGTCTTGATCCCCGATAACACGGCTCAGGATAACCTGAACGTGAAACGCAGCACGGACAATTTGGACAATGCCAAGCCGCTGCTGGTCAACTATTTGAATATCCGCGACCTGCTTCAGTACGACAAGGTGATTGTGCCTGTCGCCGCGCTCGATGTTATCAAGCGCATCTGGGGCAAGGCGGAAGCAGCGGAAAGCGAGGTATAGGCGATGGCGGAACTCCATATTTATAACGTCCTGCTGCGCCCGGTCGTCACCGAAAAGGCGACGATGCTCAATGATACGGGCAACAAGTACGTCTTTGAAGTGTCGCAGAACGCAAACAAGGCACAGATCAAAGAAGCCGTCGAGATCATCTTCGACCTTGAAGGTAAGGTCAAGAAGGTGAACACCATGATTGTGCCCGCCAAGCGTGGGCAGCGCGGTCGCCGCAGCTACATGCGCAGTAAGCAGTGGAAAAAAGCCATTGTTACGCTGGCTGACGGTGCCACGATCGAATTGTTCAACGTGTAAGGCGCGGGGACGAAAATGGCTGTCAAGATTTATAAACCCACATCAGCGGGGCGTCGCGGCATGACCGGACACTCGTTTGATGAAATTACCAAGTCGAAACCGGAACGTTCGCTTACCGAGGCGATCCGCAAAAAAGGCGGTCGCAACAACCTCGGACGTCTCACCGTGCGTCATCGCGGCGGTGGTCACAAGCGCCGTTACCGTCTCATCGACTTTAAGCGCGATAAGCAGGATGTCGCAGCATCGGTGATCGCTATCGAATACGATCCCAATCGCTCCGCTCGTATCGCGCTCCTTCAGTATGAAGACGGCGAGAAGCGGTATATTATCGCTCCTCTGGGTCTTAAGGTTGGGGATCGTGTCGCCAACGGCGAAATGGCAGATGTACGCCCGGGCAACGCCCTGTACATCCGCGATATTCCCGTCGGTACACAAATCCACAACGTCGAACTGCTGCCCGGCAATGGCGGGCAACTGGCGCGGGCGGCGGGCGTAAGCGCGCAGCTTCTCGCTAAAGAGGGCATCTACGCGCAGGTGCGTTTGCCCAGCGGTGAAGTGCGTCTGGTTCACGAGCGCTGCATGGCGACGATTGGTCAGGTGGGTAACACCGATCACGGCAACATCAAGCTCGGTAAAGCCGGTCGCAAACGCTGGATGGGCTGGCGTCCTGAAGTGCGTGGTGTGGCGATGGACCCCTCCGGTCATCCGCACGGGGGTGGTGAGGGGCGTTCCGGTATCGGTTTGCCCGGTCCCAAGACGCCTTGGGGCAAGCCCGCTTTGGGCTACCGCACGCGCCGCAACAAGCGCACAGATGCGTTTATCGTTCGCCGCCGCGGCAACCGCCGTGGGTCGAGCGTCTAATAAGAGCAGCTAGCGCGTCCGGCTGGACACGTTCATGTATAGGGGGGCTAGGGACAATCCCTTGTTCCTCCTGACGATGCTCACGTTCGGTAGGATACGGCTAGCAGAGGGGTAAACGGAATGAGTCGTTCGCTCAAAAAAGGTCCTTTCATCAGTCCAAAGCTTCTCAAGAAGATCGAGAAGCTTAATGTGGAGAACAAGAAAGTTGTGATCCGCACTTGGAGCCGCGCCAGCACGATCTTCCCGCAGATGGTAGGTCATACCATCGCGGTGCATGATGGTCGTCGGCACGTGCCGATTTACATCACGGAGAACATGGTAGGTCACAAGTTGGGCGAATTCGCCCCGACGCGTACTTATCGTGGTCATATGGTCGAGAAGAAGAAGAAGTAGGAGATACGAAGCGATGGCAACCGTTCGCGCAGAAGCGAAGTATCTCCCCATCAGCGCGCAGAAACTCCGCCTGGTGTGTGATCAGGTGCGCGGATTGAACGCAGAGCAGGCATTAGTCGTGCTCAAGTTCGTTCCAAAGAAGGGCGCAACATTCGTCTCGAAACTCTTGAGCAGCGCGCTGTCGAATGCTGAAAACAATCTCGACCTGCCGCGTGAACAAATGACGATTGCCACCATCATGGCGGATGGCGGTCCGATGCTCAAGCGGTACAAGGCGGGCGCTCGTGGACGCTACAAACCGCGTCTGCGCCGCACATCACATCTAACGATCGTCCTGTCGGATGGTGGGGAGAACGCGTAACTATGGGTCGTAAAGTACATCCGATTGGGTTCCGGTTGGGAATCAACCGGGATTGGGATGCGCGTTGGTACGCGGAGGGTCCGCGTTATAGCGAACTCCTTCACGAAGACTTCCGCATCCGCAGATTCGTCAAAAAAGCGGGTTCGAAGGCGGGCGTTTCGCGGATTGAAATCGAACGCTACCCGAATCAGCTTCAGGTGACGATTCACACGGCGCGTCCGGGAATTCTGATCGGTCGCAAAGGCGATCAGGTCAAGGAAATTCGGACCGGACTCGAAAAGATGACGGGTAAGAAGGTCAAGGTCGATGTGAGCGAAATTGAGAAGGCGGATACCGACGCCCAACTCGTCGCAGAAAACATCGCTCAGCAGCTTGAAAAGCGTATCGGTCACAGTCGTGCCCTCAAGCGCGCCATTAGTCAGGCGATGCGTCAGGGTGCGTTGGGCGTCAAGATCGAAGTCAGTGGTCGCCTTGGCGGGTCGGATATGAGCCGCCGTGAGTGGGCAAGCGAAGGGCGCATTCCGCGCAATACGCTCCGCTCCAACCTCGATTTTGCAAAGGCGGAAGCGCTTACAACGTTCGGGCGGATTGGCGTCAAGGTGTGGATGTACAAGGGTGACGTGCTGCGCCTCGAACCGCCGAAGCCGCGTGAAACCCCGACGACCGAGACTCAGTCGGTCTAACGGGAAGATTGAGGAGAACACCGCATCATGTTGATGCCCAAACGTGTGAAGTATCGTAAGCAAATGCGCGGACGCATGAAGGGTCAAGCGCAGCGCGGCAGTGTCGTGTCGTTTGGCGAATACGGATTGATGGCGCTGGAGCCTTATTGGTTGACCAGCCGTCAGATCGAAGCCGCCCGCCGCGCGATGGTGCGTTTTATTCGCCGTCGCGGAAAAATCTGGATTCGCGTCTTCCCCGATAAACCGTATACCCAGAAAGCTGCGGAAACGCGCATGGGTTCCGGTAAGGGATCGGTAGAGTACTACGTCGCGGTCATCCGTCCGGGGCGCATCCTATTCGAAATGGGCGGCATTTCCGAGGAAGAAGCGCTTGAGGCGCTGCGGTTGGCGTCGTTTAAGCTGCCAATCAAGACCAAAATCGTCCGTCGTATTGACCCGATCAGCGGGGTGGAGTTGGGCGGCAATGGTTGACGTACGCCTAGATGTACGCGAACTGCGTAAAATGTCCGACAAGGACTTGATGGATACGCTGGAAGATAAACGCGAGTCGATCTTCAATCTGCGTTTCCAACAGGGCTTTGGTCAGTTAGAAGATGAGAATGCGATCAAGCGCGAACGCCGCGATATTGCCCGCATTCAGATGGTGTTGCGCGAACGTCAGCTTGAAGCGATGGGCGATGCCCGTCCTGTCAAGCATGTTCACGGCGTGAACAAATCGCACCTTGTCCGCAAGCCCAAAAAGGGCAAGGAGCTGAAGAAGAGGGATACTCTTGCCAAATAATCGCCGCCGGCTGGTGGGACGTGTCATCAGCGACAAAATGGACAAAACGGTCGTGGTTGCGATCGAGCGCCGCAAGACTCACCCGATCTATAAGAAGGTAGTCAAGCTGACCAAGAAGGTCATGGCGCACGACGAGAGCAACTCGGTTCAGGTGGGCGCCTTGGTGCGCGTTGTCGAAAGCAAGCCGTTGAGCAAGAACAAACGCTGGGTCGTCGAGGAAGTCCTCGAAACCGTCGGTACACCGACGCTCGAAACCCTTGCGGATGAGACGGCGATTGTAGGCGGCGGCGAACCCGCCGACGAATAGGCGGGAGGAGAACCAAATCATGATCCAAACAGAATCCCGTCTGAAGGTTGCCGATAATACCGGCGCACAGGAAATTCTGGTCATCCGTGTCCTAGGTGGTTCGCGCCGCCGTTATGGCAGCATCGGCGATATCGTTGTTGGTGCAATCAAGAGCGCGACCCCGAATGGTACGGTGAAGAAGAGCGACGTTGTGAAAGCGGTCATCGTGCGTGTGGCGAAAGAATACCGCCGTGATGATGGCTCGTACATCCGATTTGATGATAACGCCGTCGTGATTCTCAACGATGATCTGCAAAATCCGAAAGGGACGCGTGTGTTTGGTCCGGTTGCGCGTGAACTGCGCGACAAGGGCTACACCAAAATCGTCTCGCTCGCGCCGGAAACTCTGTAAGTGACGAGTGAGGGAATTTTCCGACCATGGAGCGTGTGAAACAGGGCGATAAGGTTGAAATTATCGCCGGGAAAGATAAAGGGCAGCGCGGGACAGTTCTCGACGTGTACCCGAAGGAAAATCGCGTGACGGTGCAGAACTTGAACATGCTCAAGAAGCACCAGAAGGCGCGTCAGGCGGGGCGTCAGCAGGTACCCGCGCAGATCGTCGACTTTGAAGGCAAAATGGATCTCTCTAACGTGATGCCCATTTGCCCCAAATGCGATAAACCGGTGCGCGTGGGTTACCGCGTGCGCGACAATGATGGGTTTAAAGTGCGTGTATGCCGCAGCTGTAACGCGGATATTGAGTAAGGCAGGGACGAAACCATCATGGCTCAGAAATATGGAATTGAAAATCGTTACCAGGAACAGGTCGTCCCGGCGTTAATCAGTGAATTCAGCTACGGGAACGTGATGCAGGTGCCGCGGATTGAGAAGATTGTCATCAATATCGGCGTCGGCGAAGCGATTGACAACGCGAAAGCGCTTGACGCCGCCGTGAGCGATCTGAAGCAAATCAGCGGACAGCAGCCCGTCGTCACCCACGCCAAGAAGAGTATCGCTGCATTCAAGCTGCGTGAAGGGCGCGCCATCGGCGTGAAAGTCACCCTTCGTGGCAACCGCATGTGGGCGATGCTTGACCGGTTGATTAATGTGGCGCTGCCGCGTATCCGTGACTTCCGGGGTGTTTCGCCGGATACGTTCGACGGACGCGGAAACTACACGATCGGCTTGCGTGAACAACTGGTGTTTCCAGAAATCCAGTACGACAAGATTGACAAAGTGCGTGGTATGGAAATCACAATCGTGACGAGCGCTTCAACAGATGAAGAAGGTCGTCGTCTGCTGAAACTCATGGGTATGCCCTTCCGGGAGAGCTAACAGATCATGGCAAAACGTTCAGTCTCGGCGCGCGAACCGCGCCGCAAATATCGGGTGCGGGTGCGGAATCGCTGCCAATATATCGATCCCAGTTCGGGGAAGATGTGCGGTCGTCCGCGTGGGTATATTCGCAAATTCGGACTGTGCCGTATTCATTTCCGCGAACTCGCCTTAAAGGGGCAAATCCCCGGCGTGGTCAAGTCGAGCTGGTAAGAGGGGATAAGCAAAGCTTATGATGAGCGATCCGATCGCGGATATGCTGACCCGCATCCGCAATGCACTAATGGTCAAACGGACGACGGTAGATATTCCTGCCAGCAAATTGAAGCTGGAAATCGCCCGCATCCTGAAAGAAGAAGGATACATTGAAGCGTACTCGCTGGTTGAACAGCAGCCGTACAATGTGATCCAATTGGAACTGAAGTATCACGGGTCGCGCCGCGAGCGCACACCGGTGATTTCCCACATCGAGCGCGTTAGCAAGCCCGGTCGCCGTGTTTACCGCAAAAAGGTTGACCTGCCCCGCGTTCGCAGCGGCATGGGTACCGCCATCGTCACTACGCCCAAGGGCGTGATGACGGCACAGCAGGCGCGTCGTGAACGCGTCGGCGGCGAAATCCTATGCGTGGTGTGGTAAGGAGAAACTTCCATGTCGCGTATTGGTAAAAAACCGGTCACCATTCCGGCGAAAGTCACCGTCACGATTGACGGACAAACAATCACCGCCAAAGGTCCCAAGGGCGAACGTTCATTGGATGTTCACCCCCGGATCAGCGTAAGCCGGGAAGATGCAAATCTTGTCGTCACACGCGGGACGGATGAGCGCGAAGACCGTGCCCTGCACGGCTTGACGCGGGCGCTGCTGAATAACTTGATCGTTGGTGTGAGCGATGGCTTTACCAAAAGCCTGACCGTCGCCGGCGTCGGGTACAACGGCTTAATGGAGGGCAAGACCCTCGTCTTGAAACTCGGCTATTCGCACGACATCAAGGTCGTGCCGATGGAAGGCGTTTCGTTTGAAGTACGGCGCGAAAACCCGACCGTGTTCCACATCAGCGTACACGGCGTCGATAAGCAGGTTGTCGGCGAACAGGCAGCGCAGATTCGCAAATGGCGTCCGCCGGAACCGTATCTCGGTAAGGGCGTTCGCTACAGCGATGAAGTGATCCGCCGCAAAGCGGGTAAGAGCGGTAAGTAACGATTTGAATCCCTGCCACCCTATGATAGGATGGCGGGGTTTGATTCACTGCCCCTCGACACTTAGCTGCTTTCCCTAAATGGAAGCATGGCAATGCCCCGGCGTTGAGGCACAAGCGCAGTGAAACTTTATCAATCAATGTAGCAGATGGTAGAACCGAGATGAATGCGAAAGACCTAAGAAAGAAACGCGCATCGCGTGAGAAACGGCACAAGCGCGTCCGCTCTCGCGTGGTAGGCACGGCTGAACGTCCGCGCCTGAACGTCTTCCGCAGCCTCGACAACATCTACGCGCAGGTGATCGATGATACGCAGGGCGTTACGCTCATATCGGCATCGACAATCGACCGCGAGATTGCCAAAGAGGTTGAGGGTAAGAATAAAATGGAGAGCGCCAAGGCTGTCGGCGCTCATTTGGCGGCACGAGCCAAAAACGCCGGGATCACGAAAGTGGTTTTTGATCGCGGTGGTTATCAGTATCACGGTCGCGTCGCAGCGCTGGCAGAAGGCGCACGCGAGGGCGGTCTGGACTTCTAGAGCGAGAAAAAACTCATGGCGAATGAAAAACAGAACCGTCCTCCGGTGAATGCCGCACCCGGTGGTGAAGGCGGCGCAAATCGTCGTCGTCGGCGCGGCGGCGAACGCGGCGAAGGGGGCGATTCGCCCAACCAACCTCGCGGCGATCGCCGTGATCGCGGTGGCGAACGCGAAGAACGAGAAGAACTCGACGAACGCCCCGTAGACATTAAGCGTGTCGCGAAGGTGATCATGGGTGGTCGCCGTTTCGCGTTCCGCACCGTCGTTGTGGTGGGCGATAACAAGGGTCGGATCGGCGTTGGGATCGGTAAAGCCCGCGCTGTCCCGGACAGCATCCGTAAAGGCACAGATCGCGCCAAGCGCGTGATGGTCAACGTAGCGATGAGCGGCACGACGATTCCGCATGAAGTAACAGCGGAATACGGCGGTGCGGTGGTTCTGCTGCGTCCCGCAAGCCCCGGTACTGGCGTGATCGCCGGTGGTGGTGTGCGTGCTGTGTTGGAAGCGGCAGGCTACAAAGATGTGCTCACCAAGAGCATGGGCAGCAATAACATGCTCAATGTCGTGATGGCGACATGGGCAGCGCTCAAGCAGCTCCGCACGCCCGAAATGTTGGCGGCGATGCGCGGGAAACCCGTCGAGGAAATGCGTCCCTTCTGGGAACGCGCCGCGAATCGCGCTCAGGTGACGGAGGTTCGTAATGACCAACAGCAGTAAGTCGCTGCGCATTACGCTCGTCAAGAGCACGATCGGCTTTCGCAAGGATCAGGAGGCAGCCGCCCGCGCTTTGGGTCTGCGCCGCCTGAATCAAACGGTTGAAAAAGAGGACACACCGACCAATCGCGGGCTGATCTTCAAGATCCAGCATTTGCTCAAGGTCGAGGAGGTCTAGTCAGCATGGTTAAGCTCCACGATTTGAAGCCCGATAAGGGCAGCAAGAAGCGCAAGACTCGTGTCGGGCGCGGTATCTCCGCCGGGCAGGGTAAAACCGCCGGACGTGGTACCAAGGGCGCTGGTGCACGTGGTCGTCACGCACGCAAAGGCGCATACTTTGAAGGCGGTCAGCTTCCGCTGGTGCGCCGTCTGCCGTTCAAGCGCGGCTTTACGAACATCTTCAAAATTGAGTATCAAATCTGCAACGTAGGCGATTTGGACGGACTCGAACTGGCAGCAGGGACGACGGTCACGCCCGAACTGTTGGCAGAGATCGGCATCATCCGTGACGCAAATAAGCCTGTCGCCATTCTCGGCGATGGTGAAGTCAGTGTCGCGCTGAAGGTGCAGGGTCATCGTTTCACCAAAACCGCCGAAGCGAAAATCACGGCGGCGGGCGGCTCGATTGATAAGCTCGAACTGCTCGTGACCGGAGCGCTCGCAACGGTTAAGCTGCTTCCCAAAGCGGAACTCGAAGAGCTTAGGGCGAAACGCGCCAAGCAGTAAAACGACTCGTTACCCCGTTTCCCCCTCACCCACGCAATTCGGGCGAGGGGGAATTCGTTGAGGGGTGAGAGCAAAAGGTTTGAAGACCTCTATGGCTGCGGTACAATTTAGTAAAGTACGCGCCAGAAACCTTAGTTGCACGAACGCGCATCGGCGCGTTTAGCGATTCCGGAAATTGGATACGTTCAGGAACACTTCTCATGATTGAAGCTCTACGTAATGCTTGGCGGCTTCCAGACCTACGGAACAAAATTCTGTTCACCGGTCTGATCCTGGTCGTCTACCAGTTCGCCGCCCATGTCCCGGTCGTCGGCGTGGATCGCGGCGCGCTTCAACAACTCCTCACACAGGGGTCGGGCATCGTCGGTGTCTTGAACTTGTTGAGCGGTGGGGCGCTGCAAAACTTCAGCGTGATCGCCAACGGTGTGTATCCGTACATTACCGCGTCGATCATTTTCACGGTGTTGATCCCCGTGATCCCGCGCCTTGAGCAGCTCAGCAAGGAACCGGGTGGTCGGGAAAAAATCGAGACCTACACCTATTATCTGGCAATCCCGATGAGCATCATTCAGGTGATCAGTCAGATTCAGATTTTCAATTCGATCATTGGGCAGCCGATCATCCCCGGCTTTGGCAGCGATGTTTTGCTGACTATCACGGTGATGGTGACTATGACTGCCGGTACGTTCTTCGCCGTCTGGCTCGGTAATTTGATCACCGAGCAAGGCATCGGGAACGGTATGTCGATCATCATCTTTGGCGGTATCGTCGCCCGCGCCCCGCAGAACCTCGCGCAGCTCTTGCAGAACTCGACACAGCCCTTGTGGAACGTCGTGCTGTTCGTGCTGATTACGCTGGTCAGCGTGGCGGTGATCGTCTACATTCAGGAAGGCGTGCGCCGTATCCCGGTGCAGTACGGTAAGCGTGTGCGTGGTCGCAAGCAGTACGGCGGCTCCAGCACGCATATCCCGTTAAAAGTCAACTCGGTGGGGATGATCCCGCTGATCTTTGCCCAGTCGATCATTACCTTCCCGGCACTGCTGGTTAACTTGTTCCCGGATGGTGCGATCAAGACGAGTGTCACAACCACCTTCGGGCAGCAGCAGGGCGCGATCTACTGGTTAGTATTCTTCGTGCTGGTGGTAGGCTTCACCTTTATCTACTCGGATATTCAGGTGGGCAACCAGGACTTAAGCGGTAACCTCCAGCGCAACGGCGGATTTATCCCCGGTATTCGACCCGGCAAACGAACGCAGGATTATATCGTCCGCGTTACGCGGCGTATCACCATCGTCGGCGCGATCTTCCTCGGCATCATTGCCGTGGTGCCGGGGCTGGTGGACTTCCTCAACCGTCTGTTGTTCCCAACGGAGCAGGTGGGCGGATTGAATGCGGCAACCGTGTTGAGCGGTTCCGGGTTGATCATCGTGGTCGGTGTCGTGATCGATACCCTGCGTCAGCTTGAAGCGCAGTTGGTCATGCGTAACTACGATCGCTTCATCCGCTAGTAAAAGTAGAATGTTAAAAGGGCAAAGCAGGTCACTTTCGACTTTGCCCTTTTAACTTTTGACTTTCAACTCAAACTAAATTCCCTTACGGAGTCAGCAATATGGGTTTGTATCTTATCCTGCTTGGTGTGCAGGGTGCGGGCAAAGGTGAACAGGCAAAGTTCATCCAGACCACCTACGGCATCCCACAGGTATCCACAGGCGATCTGTTCCGCGCCATGAAGACGCGCACCGATGACTTCGCCCGCAGCATTCAAGAGACGATGGCAGCCGGAAAGCTAATCGACGACGCGACTACCAACGAAGTCGTGCGCGAACGCTTGGCGATGGATGACGCGAAAAATGGCGTGATTCTCGATGGCTATCCGCGTACTCCGGCGCAGGCGGAATGGCTGGAAGCGCATCTGCGCGAAAAAGGCGAGCGCGTTTCCGCCGTGATCCTGTTTGAACTCGACTATTACACCGCGTTCAAGCGCGCATTTGGTCGCGTCAGCGATGCCAGCGGCAAGACGTATAATGTTTATTACAACCCGGACGGGATCGAATCCGAAGTGATGGAGCCGCATCCCGAAAAGCAGTATCCGCCGCGCCTTCTGGTGAAGCTCAAGAGCGGCGAAACAGCGATCCGCCGCCCCGATGATGCCGACGCGAACGCGATCATCAAGCGGATTGATACGTTTATCAGCACCACCACACCGCTGATCGAATACTACAGCGCGAAAGGTCTGTTACGCAGCATTAATGCCAACCAGCCGATTGAGAACGTCAGCCGCGAACTGAAGACTCTGATCGACAGCCTGCGTACTTAAAACCCTCATGTCACAGACGATTTCCCTCAAGACTGCGGACGAAATTGCGATCATGCGTGAAGCCGGTCGCATTGTCGCCCGGACACTTCAGGCGATGCGCGAAGCGGTCAAACCCGGTGTTACCACCCTCGAATTGAACCGGATCGCGGAAACATGTTTACGTGATCACGGTGCGATCCCGACATTTCTGAACTACCCGAAGCCGAATTCCCCGAATTATCCCGCGGTCATCACCGCGTCGATTAATCATGAACTCGTGCATGGGATTCCGAGCGGATCGCGTTTTCTCAAAGATGGCGACATCATCAGTTTGGATGTGGGCTGCAACTACAACGGATTCGTCGGTGATGCGGCGATCACCGTACCCGTTGGCGATATTTCGCCATCGGTGCAGCGCTTGATCAGCGCCACCGAAGCCGCACTCGCGGCGGGTATTCAAGCAAGCCGCTTACCGAACACGATCCGCGATGTAGCCATGGCTGTTCAGCGAACAGCCGAGGTGGCAGGCTACAGCGTAGCGTTGGAATATACCGGACATGGGGTTGGTCAGCAGATGCATGAACCGCCCGAAGTCCCGAATTGGTGGCCCCGCAACGAGCGCCGAAGCCGCATTCATTTCCAGAATGTCACGCTGCGCGCCGGAATGACATACGCAATCGAGCCGATGCTGATCGCCGGACGCAACGAATTACGCGAACTCGATGATCATTGGACAGTCGTCACGGCGGATCGATCATGGTGCGCCCATATCGAACACACGATCGCGATTACCGACGGCGATCCGGTCATTCTAACCGTTCTATAACCTTAAGCCTTTCTAGGATCATTTTAGGATATACTAACCATCGGGGGCATTTATGTCAGCATGCTCCTTGGCACTTGCATTACAATACCGCATGTTGTCGTAATCATTCGGAACGTGTCGCGTGGCTGCCATCATCTATTTCACCGCTGCAGTGCTTTTTATCTTGACGGTCAGTCTTGCAGTTTTCCTGACGGTGATGCTTATCCGCCAGCAGGTCAAGCGATTGATTGCCGCCGCGCATTTCAACGTGATTCACGGCATGGCGGACGGCGTGATCGTCATCGATCAACATGGGAATGTTGTCGAGGTCAATAACTCCGCCGCTCGTTTTGTCGAAATCACCGCGCAGAATCTCAAAGGCAAGCCGATTCGCACAGTGTTTACTGTGCTGCGCGATCTGCCGCCGCACACGCGAGAATACTCGTTTTCGTGGACGGCGCGAAATGGCGCTGATGTGCGCTGGTATGATGCCCGTTATTCCCTCCTCAAACCGGATCGTCCGCTAACCAGCCCCTCTGTCATCGTGATCCGTGACGTGACGGAGCGCGTGCAAACCAGCCGCCGCGAACTTGAAATCAGCCGTAACAACAGCCGTGCCGCGATGCTGCATGAGTTTGTGACGAACATCTCGCACGATCTGTTTACGCCGCTTTCGTCGATCAAGCTCTCGGATTATCTGCTTCAGCGCATGCTGGATAATCTAGTTCTCCCGAATGGGAGCACCGAGGCGATTCGCATGATGCGCGAACGACTCAGCTTGATAGAACTGCAAACGATGCAGATCGAACGCATCCTGCGCGACATGATCGATATGGTCAAGCTCGATTCGCGCGATGATTTCGCGCTCCATGTTCACAACCTGAACAGCCTTGTCGATCACAGCGTTACCCCGTTCCGTTCGATTGCCGCCGAGAAACAGCAGCAGATCGTCATCGCCCAATCCCCCGATATGCCGCCCGTTATAGCGGATCGGGATCGTGTGGAGCGTGTGATCCAGATCATGCTGCAAAACGCGATTGATTATTCCCTCACTGGCGCGCGTATTTCCGTCAAGACATGCCTGTATCGAGACTGCGCGACGATCGAAGTTGAAGATCACGGGTTAGGGATCGCAAAGCAGGATTTACCACACATTTTTGAGCCGTTCTTTCGCGGCGATTCAGCACGCGCCAGCGAAGGGCATGGCTCCGGGTTAAGCTTGGCAATTGCCCGAAAAATCGTGACGCATCACGGCGGCTCGATTGAAGTTGAGAGCGAAGAAGGCAAAGGCACACTCATCCGTGTTCTGCTGCCCGTCGCCCAAGCTGAAGCGCTGGCAAGAGGGCAGGCTTCACACCACGCGCTGACGCTCCCACGCGCCCCCGATGCGTGGATGCGGTCGCGGATTGAACTCGTCACCCGTCCATCGATCGAAAAACCGCGCCGCGATCTCGCGTCATCCTCGTAAGTTGACCTGCCGCCTTTGCGCTATAATCGGCAGGCATGGCAAACCTAACCCTACGTCAATTGAATCGCGCTGTGCTCGATCGTCAACTGCTGCTGCGGCGCGCCGATCTCCCTGTTGTTGATGCGGTGGAGCAGGTGGCTGGCTTGCAAGCGCAAGTCGCCAACCCGCCGTATATCGGCATGTGGTCGCGCCTGAATGACTTCAAGCGCGAGATGCTCATGAGCGCTATCGAAGCACGGGCGGTCGTCCGTTCTACCATGATGCGCGCAACACTGCATTTGCATACGGCGGCGGATTATCGCCGGATGCGCCCGATCTTGCATCCGGGGATTGTGCGGCAGTATAACAGCTATTCCGGCAAACG
>CALBRY010000424.1 GCA_937927665.1 uncultured Chloroflexota bacterium | reverse complement strand
CGGACATGTAGCGCGTTTCTTTGCGCCCATCGATCTTGACCGGAATCACATCCCCCGCTTCGATGAGGGCGCTGATCGCCGTATCAAAGTGCGGGTGACGCGCATGATACAGATGATAAATATGATTGCCCCACAGCGTGCGCGGCGCGATCCCCAAAAAGCGCAGCGCCTTACGGGTGAAGTGATCGAGCGCCTGTTCGTCTGTCGCTTCCCAATTGTGTTCCGGCGGAATCAAGCCTTCGCGGAAGGCAAATGCACGTTCAAAACGGCGGCGGCTGTGGGTGATAATCTCGCCGGTCAGCCACAAATAGCGCAGGACTAAGCCGGTTTCTTTACTGGCGCGATAGCTTGTGACGCGCTCTCCCTTAAAATGACGGTTGCCGAGCGCTCCGCTCTCTTGAAGTCGGGCGCGCACCTCTGCAATCAGTTCCGGTTTGCTGCGGGCGAGTTCCGCGTACCCGCCTTCAGTCGTCCACCGCTGCATGACGCTGCGAAAATAAGGCAAATCGTGGATCGGGTAATAAAAGAGCAGTGAACCATAATCAAATACGTTACGATCCGCGTGCGCGAGTTCATCCAAGTGGCAAACATCGTAATCGAGTACACGGCTGAACAGCGCCAGATCATGACTGCGCGCGGTGATATGGAGCGGATCGATCTGCACGGCTTCAACGGCGCGCACCGCATCGGATGCGCCCTGCTTACCCTGCCAGCGGCGACCGGGGTATAACCCCTGCTTGCCGAGCAAAAAGCGCCGGAAGGTGATTCGGTCAATTGAAATCGGATGCTTGTTCATAGAACAAGTGTATCAAGAAGAACAAAAGAGCGCAATAAAAACCGCAGAGATCGCGGAGATCGCAGAGTGGATATGCTCCTCTCTGCGTCCTTTGCGTTCTCTGCGGTTCGGATTCTTTTACTTCTTGTTGCGCCCGAAACCGCCGCGTGATTTCACATTGGGGCTGTCATTGCGCGGGCTGGAACTGCCGCCGCTCGAACTGCTGCCCTTTGAGCCGCTGCGGAATCCGCTCGACGGGCGTTTCGTAGTACTCGAACCACTGTCGAATCCGCTTGAGCCGCTCCGATTCTGATTGCGACCAAATCCACCGCGCGACTCGATATCAGGATCATCGTATTCAGGGGTGAAACCTTGATCCCCTGATCCGCTCCCGCTGCGATTGCGCCCGAACCCACCGCGTGATTCCACATCGGGATCATCGTAGGTGGGACGATACCCGCGATCCGGGTATCTGTTCCCGCTGTTGTTTCGCATCACCATCATCAGCACGATCAAGCCGATGATGATAATGAAACCGAACAAACACACAGTTCCTAAGTCCATCAGTTCACCACCTTTCGCGTGAAAATCACGCCGTTTAGTTCACGCTGAAGGACACTGTATCGGCGGGGCGGGTATTCACAAAGATTTCGGCTTCATAATCGCCGCTTTCCAGCACTTCAGCGCCGGTGCTGGCGGAGAATTCGAACCACAAGCATCCTTGGAAGTCCTCCGGCGATGAAACCTCTTCTGTGTCTTCGACTGCCTGCCCATTGGCATATAACCGCACAAACACCGGGGTGTTCGCGGGAATTTGGCTGTTCAAAAGTCCGACATAGATCGAGTCTTCCCGATCAAATGAACCGGTTTCGTTGATCACACAGCTATCGCGGTCAAGTCCGCTTCCTGCGACGAACTCACCTAACGTGATGCCTTCGGAGGCAAATGTATCATCGCCTGCTTGATTATCGCCCGCGTCACGATCCGCGACATTCGTTCCTTCTACGACTTCTTCCGGCGTGCTGGGGCGGTTGAGCAAAAGGAAAACGCCGACGATGACGACAAGCACCACCACGATGATGATCGCATTGCGCTGATTATTGTTTGCGGCGGGAGTACTGCCTGTATTTTTATCCATGCCCATATTGCCTACTCCTTGTGTTGGTACGCTGTAACACCATGACTCAAGTGTAGTCATAGTGTTACACGCTGCAATGTGATACGTGGGGGGTTATGAGATAGGCGTATTCGTCAGGTTAGGTCGGGCGTGGGGCGGGTGTGGCGCTGAGCACGGTCATATAAATGGGGGCGCTTTCGCGCACTGCTTGTATGAGCAGTTCCGCTTGAGCGGCGGGAAGCGCGACGGTGACGGCGGTTTCATCTAGGGCGATCACGCGCGCTTCTTGCGAAATCGGCATCAGCACGTACTCGTCCGTGCCGATCCCATCCGGGTTGTGACGTGAGACTGACACATTAACGATGGAATCTAATCGAAGCGGCGCGCCAGATATCAGGGTGATGCGGTCAAGAGAGGCAGTTACCATCATCCACCCGGCGGGCACCGTCCCGGCGGCGAGGGGGATTGGTGTCGCGGTTGCCGTCGCCACTGCACCGAGCGCCGTTGCCGTCGCTTCTTGAATAATCTGAGTTGCCGTGAGCGCCAGCGGATCAATTTCGCCTGTGCCGAGCGGTGTAGCCGTCGCCACTGCACCGAGCGCCGTTGCCGTCGCTTCTTGAATAATCTGAGTCGCCGTGAGCGC
>CALBRY010000423.1 GCA_937927665.1 uncultured Chloroflexota bacterium | reverse complement strand
ATTGGCTGGTGTGATCAACCTCGATGATGCCCACCGTTTTTCCTTGCGCCCGATACGCCTTCGCCAATGATGTAACCATTGTGCTTTTTCCCGTGCCGGGAGCGCCTGTTACACCAATGATCCACGCTTTGCCCGTGTGAGGATAGAGCGCGGTCAGCACCGCCTCGGCACCCGCCTTTTCATTCTCGATTTCGGTTAGCAAGCGGGCGAGCGCGCGGCGATCCCCCGTAATTACCTGCTGAACCCGATCCGATGTCGAAATCAGGGACAAGCTATGCGCCCCCCTGTGCCGGGATCAATTCGTGGATGTACTTTACGATGTCTTCGGTGCTGGTGCCGGGACCAAACACACCTGTGACTCCGATTTGTGCGAGTGCGGCTTTGTCCTCATCGGGGATGATGCCGCCGACCATCAGCGGAATATCACCTAGACCCTGCTGGTTCATCACTTCCCGAATACGGGGGACGAGCGTCATATGTGCGCCGCTGAGGATACTCAACCCAACGATGTCCACATCTTCCTGAAGCGCCGCTTCGGCGATCATTTCTGGCGTCTGACGCAGCCCGGTATAGATCACTTCCATCCCTGCATCACGCAGAGCGCGGGCGATTACTTTTGCGCCGCGATCATGCCCGTCTAAGCCGGGCTTGGCGATCAGTACTCGAATCGACATTCGCTTCCCTCAGCCTGATCATTAAAACACTGCTAAGAAACTTCGCTCATTATAGCAGAACCCCATCCATGATGGCATGAACCTCGGCAAAACCCACAAAGCAAAGCGCGCGAAACATGCTAAAATTCCCCCAATGCTTGTGTAAACTCTTTCCTGTGGCGAAGATATTCTGAGGATAGGTGATGACCGCTGCTTCTGAACCGAACAACGCCGCAGTTGTGTCTGGCGGTGGCAGGAGCGATCCCGCTTCAAAAAACCGCTTCGACGAACTGATCAGCACTGCGCTGACGCTTCTCGCGCTGGGTGGCGCGGCAGTTATTCTTGTGCTGCATGGCATCAGCGGGTTTTCATGGCGGGAACAGCCTTTTCTGGGCATCCGGACCACCCGCTCAATGGTTGTCAACGGTGCTGTTCCGGTGACGCCGGGAGACTGGGAAGGATACAGCGCAGGCATCCGCCGTCTGGATGTCCTGATTTCGATTAACGGACAGCCGCTCGATGGCGGTTACAACGCTCCTGAGCAGTTAAACGCGCTTCTCAGAACCATGAGCGTTGGGCAGACCGTGACCGTTGAATTTAATCGACCCGTCACTGATGAAAACGTACCGATCTACGGACGCGAAGTGTGCGCCCCACCGCAGAACGGATTTGCCGCGTGCAGCGTCAGCTACCCGTTATCCACATTCCCCGGAAATGACTTTCTCGCGTCGTTCGCGGTCAGTTTCTTTTCAGGGGTAGTCGTGTTGGGTGCGGGTGTGTTTACGTATGTAATGCGTCCCCGTCAATCAGCGGCGCGTCTGCTGGCGGTCATGTCGTCGCTTGCTGCGATATTTCTAGGTGGTATCTTCGACCTCGACACCACCTACACTTATGATGTGCTGTGGATGGTTTCGTTGGTGCTGCTCGGCGGCTCGTTGCTGTCTCTCGCGCTGATTTTCCCGGTCAAGCACAATCTCATCTACCGCTATCCGATCGCGCGTTGGCTTCCGTTTATTGCATCGCTGTTCGTCGCAGCCTCGCTGTATTTGATCGAAGTAAACCCGCCGAGTCCGTCCGCGCTCCTATGGACTTCGGTGCTTGCTGCGGGTTGGGCAGCGCTTGGTGTCGTGGTGTTTATCGTGTCGCTCATCAACTGCCGCCGTCATGCACAAACCGTCATCATTCGCGATCAGTCTAATACGATGCTGATCGGCTTCGGACTGATGACGATTTTCGGCGTGCTGTTTTTCGTCAACGGACTCACGCGCAGTTTATTTGGCAGCGATCTTGTGCCGATCAATGTCTCGGCGGCGACCCCGTTCTTGATCCTGCCGATCCTGAGCATCGCCTACGCAGTGATTCAGTATCGTTCGACCAATACCGACCGCGTTCTGACGCAAACCATCACCTACGGACTGATGCTGTTCGCGTTGATCGTCGGCTATTTCCTCATTGTGCTAAGTTCTAGTCTGATTGTGCGCCGCATCGTCGCGGCGGATGATCCGGTATTTATTGCGGCGATCATCTTCGGGTTGGCGGTGATGTTCTTGCCCGTCCGAAATGCGCTTCAGCGGCGGATCGATGCGGTCTACTTCCGGCGGCGAATTCAAAATCAGCAGTACTTAGAGGCGTTCAGCCAGCAGGTGAGTTCGCTCGTTACCGTATCGGATATTGTGCGCGCGTATCAGCATCAGCTTGACGAAGCCGTCCATCCGAGCAGCGTTTTTGTGTTTCTGCCGGATCGTCAATCCGGAGATTACGCCGCGTCGCTGGAAGGGGACACAAATACCGATCTGCGCTTTGCGCCGGACAGCCCGATCATCGCTTATCTGAGCAGCAGTGATGACATGCTGGTATTCGAGTCGCAAACTGCATGGAATCCTGAGTTAGTCACCGAGCGCCCTCGCCTGCAAATCCTGAAAGCGCGTGTGCTGGCAGGATTGCGCGGCTCAAACCGCCTGAATGGGTTTGTCTGCATTGGTGCGCCACGCAGTGGTATGGGTGCCTACACATTCGAAGAAATACGCTTTATTCAAAGCCTGACAACGCAGGTAGGCGTCGCTATTGAACGCGCGCTCGTCATCGATTCGCTTGAACGCCGTGTGCGCGAACTTGACGTATTGAGTCAGGTATCACAGGCAGCAAACTTTAACGTCGAATTTGATGCGCTCCTCGAATTGATCATCAACCAGATGAGCAAGTTGATCGACGCGCCGCACTTCTATATCACACTGCGTGAACCCGCCACCAACGAGATTTATCACGCCTTCTTCCTTGAAGGTGACGAGCGCGATCGCGCCCGTGAAAACCGCCGTTGGAGCTTAGGACGCGACTTATTCAGCGATGTGATCCGCACCGGTCAAATGGTGCGCGTTTCCAACTATGCCGCCGAAATGGCGCGGCGCGGCTCGACAGGCGATTATCCGCAGTTTGAAAATCCGGATATGCGCGCTTTTGTCGCCGTCCCCATGAACGCTGGTTCAGGTGTGTTGGGCGTTCTTGCGGTTGGCACAACCGAAGATGGGATCGAGTTCAGCGATGAACAGGTGAAGTTCCTCACTGACGTGACCGCACTCGCCGCGACCAGCATTGATAAAGCGCGTTTGTTTGGTGAAACGAACGCTCGCGCCCGTCAGCTTCAGGCGCTTAACGACATCAGCCGCCAGATCGTCGCAAGCGAAGCGAAACTGGAAGAACTGCTCAAGCTGATCACCGGAAGCGCGACGACAATCTTGAACGCTGAAGCCGGATCACTCTTGCTTACGGCGGACGACAGCACACGCGATCTGGTGTTCCGCGTGGTGATTGGCGGATCCGGTTCCGATCTTGTCGGCGTGCGTATGCCAGCGGGTAAAGGGTTGGTCGGTGAAGTCGCATCGCTCGGCAGACCGATCATCGTCAACGATGTGAAATCAGATGCGCGCTGGAGCGGTGAACTCACCAAAGGCGCATTTAATACCAAGAACGTGCTCGCCGTGCCGCTGAATACGCCGGATGGTGTGATCGGCGTGCTGGAAGTCCTCAACAAAGTTGAAGGACGTTTTACGCCGGATGATGTCGAACTGCTGACGACATTTGCAGGTCAAGCAGCCGTCGCCATCGAAAACGCGCGTCTGTTCCAGCAAACCGACCTCGCGCTCACCGAGCGTGTGAGCGAACTTGAAACCCTCGAACGCATCGACATTGAATTGACACGTTCGCTTGATCTTCGCAAAGTCGCCGAAATCACTGTTTCATGGGCGTTGGAAAACAGCAGTGCAACTGCCGGGATGCTCGGTTTGGTGGCGGGTGATCCTCCTGCGCTCCATTTGATTTACGCGACGGGTTACGAACATGACGACATGCCCGAAGGCACAGAAGGTGATGTGCTGCCGCTGACGCGGGGCATTTCCAGCCGCGTGCTGCGTACCCGTCAAGCGGAAGTTGTGCCGGATGTGCTAATTGACCGCGATTATGTGCCGAGCTTACGCGGTGCGATCAGCCAGATCACCCTGCCGATGCTCTCCGGCGGTGTCGTGAATGCGCTCCTCATTTTGGAAACGAACCGCGACCCGCGCTTGCGTTTGGCGGATATGCCGTTCCTCACACGCTTGACCGAACACGCGAGTATCGCCATCGTCAACGCGCAGTTGTACGCCGAAATTACCCGCGCGAACCAGTCAAAGAACGAATTCGTCTCGTTTGTGGCTCACGAACTCAAGAATCCGCTGTCGGTCATTCGCGGCTATTCGGATGCGATGCTCGGTTCGATGGCGGCGGCGATGAGCGATCAACAGCGTCACATGTTTATCACGACGATCCGCAGCACAGCCGACCGCATGACGACGTTGGTGAGCGACCTGAACGACGTGACCAAGCTCGAAACGAACAATATGCGTATGCAAATCAAGCCGATGGACTTCCGTCAGGTGATTGACGAGACGGTGAATCCGTTCCGCAAGGCGATTACCGAAAAAGGACAGACGATCGACATTGATATTGAAGAAGATCTGCCGTTGGTCAACGGCGATGTCGAACGCCTGATTCAAGTGCTGACCAACCTTGTGAGCAACGCGCACAAATACACGAAACAAGGCGGCGCGATCACTGTCGGGGCGGCGGTAGATACCAGTTTGCGCGATAAGAAAGGGCGTCCGCTTCCGGCGATGCTGCATATCCGTGTAAGCGATAACGGAATCGGCATGAGCGAGGATGACTTGGCGAAGCTGTTTAAGCCGTACTTCCGTTCCGAAAACGAGGATGCACGCGCGCAGCCGGGGACGGGCTTAGGATTGACGATCACACAGGGTATTATCCGCCAGCACGGCGGGAATATTTGGGCGGAAAGCACGATTGGCGTGGGAACAACCTTCCATTTCACGCTGACACTCGCGCCGGAAGTGATGGGAAAGTAAATCTCTTCTCGCGTGTCGCTTGGGAATCAAAAAGGGCAGGGGATTACTCCCGTGCCCTTTTTTGATGAATCGGCGCAGCCATTACTTGAGGTGCGGCAGAATCTGCGCCAAAAGCCGATCCTTCGGCTGGTAGCCCATCATACGCGCAACCGGCTTGCCACCCTTGAACAACAGCAGTGTGGGGATGCTCATGATCCCGTACTTCATCGCCAGTTCGGTGTTGTGGTCAGTATCCAACTTGCCGACGCGGATTTTACCCTGATACTCATCGGCAATTTGCTCGACCAGCGGGGCAATCATGCGGCACGGACCGCACCATTCCGCCCAGAAGTCGATCAATACCGGCTGATCGCTCTTAAGCACATCGCTGTCAAAGTTCTTGTCGGTGATTTCAAAAGTGTTGACGCCCATCGCCTATTTAGCTCCTTCTTTCTTTACGGTCACATCTCTGCGTGATATGCTAGTCACGTCATCTGTTAGCTGTCAATAGAGTGATGACTCCGAATAGTCAAAGTGCACCATGAGTCCAGACGATACTAGTTTACCCGAACTTACCCGCCGTCAAGAAGAAATCTTATCTTTGATCGTGCGGTCATATACCCAGCAGCCGGAACCCGTGAGTTCCAAATATCTGGTGGAAACGTTCAATCTTTCCTACAGTTCCGCGACCGTCCGTAACGAGATGGCGGCACTGGAAGAACTGGGATACATCACCGCGCCGCATACCAGCGCGGGACGCATTCCCACGCAAAACGGCTATCGTTATTTCGTCGGTCGATTGCTCAATCCGACAGAATTACTCCTGCCGGATCAGGCGCACATCACCGAAAAACTGCAAAGTACCCCGCTTGCGACCGAAAATTGGATGCGAATCATCGCGACCGTATTGGCGCGCACCTCGCAGAGCGCCGCGCTGGTTACGCCACCCGCCGCCGAGACGAATCTATTCAAGCACCTGGAGTTGATCAGCATTCAAGGGCGGTTGATCCTGCTCGTTTTGGTGCTGCACGAAGGCGCGGTACATCAGCAGATGCTTACGCTGGCGGAACCCGTCCCGCAGGTGCGATTGAGCGAAATCGCGGCGCTGGTGAACTCGCTGTGCGCCAGCTTGAATGCCAACGATGTGCGTATGAGAGGCATCACACTGCCGCAAATGGAGCGTGAAATCGTTGACCTCGTTGCTGATGTTATGGAACGCGCCGGAAATGGGCGCGCCCGCATGATCTACCGGGACGGACTCAGCGAGATCATTGGTGCATTTCCCAGCAGCGAAGGCGCACAGCAGGTTGTCCGCGTATTAGAAGAACGGGCGTACCTGAACCTGATTCTTGATGAAATCTTGTCCCCTGCAACCACTACCAACACAGTGCAGGTGATCATCGCAGGCGATGGACGATGGGAACAGCTTCGCTACCTAACGCTGGTGATCAGCCGCTACGGGATACCCGGTCAATTGAGCGGTGCGGTTGGCGTGGTTGGACCGACTCATATCAATTATGGTCGGGCGATCAGCGCGGTGGGCTACGTCTCCAGCCTGATGACGGATATGCTCTCGGCGGCATATGAGCGCCCCAAGCTGCCACCAGAGTCCGAATAGCTAAAGACCCGTAGAGAGCGCAGAGAAAATTGATGGTTGTCACGCTGTGTTCTTTGCGCTGTCTGCGGTTCGGAATCTTTAGGTTTCTTCCGTTGTTTTAACGCGATTCTATTACAGCACGGCTACACTACGCTTCAGATATGTCGGAATGCGGTCAGTAACCGCATGCTTTTATGTGTCAACGAAAGGGAGGAGGCGCTGCGTGAATAAAGACGAAATGCAGGCAAACGGTGATAAATCCGCAGCCGACTCGTCTTCCGCTCCACAGCAGGGGGGCGCGAATGGCGAAACCACTTACACAGCGGAACAGATCGAGGCGCTGCAAGCGCAGATCGTCCAATTCCGCGATGGTTGGCAGCGTGAACGTGCCGAGTTTGCTAATTTCAAGCGGCGCATCGAGCGCGAAACCAGAGACACGTATCAAAATGCATCGGCAGATGTGCTAACAGCAATGCTGCCGGTACTGGATGATTTTGACCGCGCATTAGCAAATGCGCCGGAGGATTTGAGTTCACATCCGTGGTTAGCAGGAGTGAGCGCGATTCAACGCAAGTTTGTCAAAGTGCTGGAAGATTTCGGCGTTATGCCGCTCGACCCGACCGGTGCAGTATTCGATCCCAATCTGCATCAAGCAATCGGGACAGAAGATGTGGATGGCGTTCCAAGTGGTCAGGTGACGAAAGTTGAACTTCGTGGCTACATTGTTGGCGATCGCGTCCTTCGACCTGCGCTCGTCCGCGTAAGCCGGTAAATCGGGGCTGGATAGGTAAAACAAGAGGAGATACGTAAGATGGGTCGCATTATTGGTATTGACCTGGGTACGACGAACTCGGTTGTCGCGGTAATGGAAGGTGGCGAACCTGTCGTCATCCCCAGTTCTGAAGGCGGGCGTTTGATCCCGTCGGTGGTTGCCGTGAATCCCAAAACGGGTGAGCGCGTTGTCGGCAAAATTGCCCGCAACCAAGCGGTCATCAACCCGGAAAACACGATTTTCTCGGTCAAGCGCTTCATGGGGCGCAAATTTGAAGACGCCGAAGTGCAGAAGGCGATCAAGTATGTGCCGTATAAGGTGAGCGCCGCTCCCAATGGCGATGTGCGCGTTCACATGGGCGGCAAGGAATACAGCCCGCCGGAAATCAGCGCGATGATCCTTCAAAAGATCAAGGCGGATGCCGAGGCATATCTTGGCGAAGCCGTCGAACAGGCGGTCATCACCGTTCCGGCGTACTTCAACGATGCACAGCGCAACGCCACCAAAGACGCGGGACGCATCGCGGGCTTGGAAGTGCTGCGTATCATCAACGAGCCGACCGCATCGAGCCTCGCTTATGGTCTGGGTGAAAAGCGCAGCGGCTTGATCGCTGTGTACGACCTCGGCGGCGGTACATTCGATATTTCAATCCTTGAGGTTGGCGACGGCGTGTTTGAAGTTCGCAGCACGAACGGGGATACCTTCCTCGGCGGCGACGACT
The DNA here is from genome assembly GCA_937927665.1 of uncultured Chloroflexota bacterium. GTDB lineage: Bacteria > Chloroflexota > Anaerolineae > Aggregatilineales > Phototrophicaceae > Flexifilum. Next base: position 3,905 of record CALBRY010000423.1, on the reverse strand, counting down.
TCGATCAAGTCATCATCAATTTCCTCGCGGATGAATTTAAGAAAGAACAGGGAATCGACCTGCGCGGCGATCGTCAGGCGCTCCAGCGTTTGAAGGAAGCCGCTGAGAAAGCAAAGATTGAGCTTTCCACAACGATGAGCGCAGACATCAATCTGCCGTTCATCACGGCGGATGCCAGCGGTCCCAAGCACTTGAACATGACATTCACCCGCGCCAAGCTGGAAAGCCTAACGGCAAGCCTCGTTCAGCGCTCAATCGAGCCATGCCGCTCCGCGCTCCGCGATGCGGGTATCGATGTCAAGGACATTGACACGGTGGTGCTGGTTGGTGGTATGACCCGCATGCCGGCGGTTGTCGAAGCGGTCAAGGCATTCTTCGGCAAAGAGCCGAGCAAGGGTGTTAATCCGGATGAAGTCGTCGGCGTCGGTGCGGCGATTCAGGCGGGTGTTCTGCGCGGTGACGTGAAGGACATTCTGCTGCTCGACGTGACCCCGCTCACGCTTGGCGTTGAAACGCTCGGCGGTGTGGCGACTCCGATGATCGAACGCAACACGACGATCCCGACGAAGAAATCGCAGGTCTATTCGACGGCGGCGGATAATCAAACTCAGGTAGAAATCCACGTCGTACAGGGCGAGCGTCCGATGGCGACGGATAATAAATCGCTCGGTCGGTTCATTCTCGACGGCATTCCGCCCGCCCCGCGCGGCATCCCACAGGTTGAAGTGACGTTCGATATTGACGCGAACGGTATTCTCAACGTGAGCGCACGCGATAAAGCGACCGGACGCGAACAGAAGATCACCATCACGGCGAGCAGCGGTCTGAGCGAAGCCGAAATTCAACGGATGGTCAAGGAAGCCGAGAAACACGCAGGTGAAGACGCCAAGCGCCGTGAAGGTGTGGAAGCGAAGAACGCCGCCGAAACCGAAATCTTCCGTGCTGAACGGTTTGTGCAGGAAAGCGGCGATAAAATTCCGGCGGACAGCCAGAAGCAGATCGCCGATCACATCGCTGAACTGCGGAAGGTGATCGAAGCGGGTGACGTGGCGGCAATTCAGAACGCAACGAACATGCTCGGTCAGTATCTCCAGCAGGTTGGCGCGAAGATGTACGAACAGCCCGGTGCAAGCACAGGCGACGGCGCAAACGCATCCAACGCGAATCAGGGCAAGAGCGGCGAAGACGTAGTTGACGCCGAATTCACCGAAGCATAATTGAACCATCGAAAGAATCGAAAAAGTGAGGGCAGGGATAACTTGCCCTCGCTTTTCATTGATTTCGGATAAATGGGCAATTGTTCACTTCCACAGGCTGCATTAGACTACCGTTGATCGGCGGTTGAACGGGCTGCACCAAACATGGCGAGAGATTACTACGAGGTTCTGGGCGTCCCCCGGACTGCGACTCAGCAAGAGATCAAGACGGCTTTCCGCAAGCTGGCACAGGAATTTCACCCGGACGTGAGCAAACACGACGATGCCGAGTCGAAATTCAAGGAAATCAACGAGGCGTACCAGATTCTCTCGGATGAGGATAAACGGGCGCGCTATGATCGGCTTGGTCATGCGGGAGTACAGGGCGCGAGCGGTTACGGCGCGGCGGGCTACAGCCCATTTGAAGAAATCTTTGAAGAATTCTTCAACAACTTCGCTGGAATGCGCGGCGCACGGCAGCGGCGCGGACCACGTCAGGGCGCGGATCGACGTGCCGATCTATTCATCACGTTTGAAGAGTCTGTGTTTGGCGTCGAACGTGAAGTCGAATATGAACGCTTTGAAACGTGCGCCGTTTGCACGGGAAGCGGCGCTGAACCCGGAACACAGCCGACGCGTTGTTCGCAGTGCAACGGAACGGGCGAAGTTCGCAGTGTTCAGCAGACATTCCTCGGACCAATGGTGCAGGTGAATACCTGCCCGCGCTGCGGCGGCAAAGGCGAAGTTGTGCCGACGCCGTGCCATAACTGCAAAGGCGCGGGAAAAGTGCGGGGTAAGGTGAGTCTTTCGATTCAGGTGCCGCCGGGTGTGCGCGAAGGCTTGCAAATTCAGATGCGCGGCGAAGGCGACTCGGGTGATTCGAGCGCTCCCGCCGGGAATCTATTCGTCGTCATTCATGTGAAAGAACACGAATTCTTCCGGCGCAAAGAGAATGACATTGTGCTTGATGTGCCGATCAACGTTGCACAAGCAGCGTTGGGCGATAAAATTCAAATCCCCACTGTTGATGGCATGATTGAATTAGTCATTCCCGCCGGAACACAGTACGGCAAAGTGTTCCGTTTGCGCGGTAAGGGCATTCCACGCCTACGCAGTGACGGCACAAACAGCGGACGCGGCGATCAACTGGTCAATGTGTACGTTGAAGTGCCGACTAAATTGACGGACGAACAGCGTCATTTGTTTGAACAGCTCGCCAAGACGATGGGGCGCGATGTGCAGTCGCAAAAGGGCGGCAGTAAAGGGCTGCTCGACCGCATGGCGGATTTCTTCGGCGGCGAACAAGGTTAGAAACAGCGGGCGACCTTCGGGTCGCCTTTTGCGTTTAATTTAAGGAGTACAGCAGCGTGGCACAGTGGATCGAAATCTCGTTGAGTGTAGACGGCGAAGCCGCCGAAGCCGCCGCCGAACTGCTCAATCGGTTTGGCTATCAAGGGGTCGCGGTGGAACACGATGGCATTCCGCCCGATAAGCTGGATGAGGATCAGATTCCGCCAGCCGATCGGCTGACGGTGCGCGCTTATATACCAAATGATAACCAAGCCGAATCCGCCAAAACGGAACTTGAGCAGGGGCTGCGCTATTTGAACATGATGTACCCGATGCCTGAACCCATCTACAAAATCGTTGATGAGCAGGATTGGGCGGAGGCATGGAAAGTTCATTATCATCCGGTGCGGATCGGCAAGCGCTTGTTTATTCGCCCGCGCTGGATTGACATCGAAATTCCCGAAGGCGCGGTTGAAATCTCGCTCGATCCGGGCATGGCATTCGGGACAGGCACGCACCCGACAACGCAGCTTTGCCTTGAAGCGCTCGAAGAATATGTTCAGCCGGGGATGAAAATTCTCGACTTGGGAACAGGATCGGCAATTCTGGCAATTGCCGCCGCCAAACTCGGCGCGGGGCAGGTGCTTGGATTGGATACTGATCCGGTCGCGGTTGCGGTTGCGATTGATAATGTCCGCGAAAGCGGCGTCGAAAATCAGATCGTGATTCAAGAAGGCAGCCTCGAAAATGTCATCACCTCGGCGCGGCGCTTCGATATGATCGTCGTCAATATTCTGGCGCGCATCATCATTCAAATGTGTGATGAGCATCTCGGCGACACGGTGCGCCCCGGCGGCACGGCGATTTTCAGCGGCATCATCGCGGAACAAGGCGACGATGTTGAAGTGGCGCTCAGAAAAACCGGACTTGAACCGTATCGCCGCCGTCAGCAGGGCGATTGGCTGGTTATCGAAGCACGCCGCGTGCAGTCAGAATAAGCGCTCCCCCAGTCATGTGGGGGAGTCCCGGTATTTCACCGTGGCTTAAACATCCGCCCGGTACACTGGAGCGTGTACCTTGCAGCGGAAGGAATTAGCTTCGTGAGCAGCTCCGATAAAAATGACCGTTCCCTCTCTGCGCGGTTGCGTGAAACCAGCACACCGCCGCGCATCTCCGGCAATTCATCTCTGTCTCCTTCATCACGTAAGCCCGCACCGCCCGCCAAACCGGAACGAAACGCTCCCCGAATTGGCTTGGGGGTGATCATTTTTGTCGCCACCCTGCTTGGATCGCTGCTCAGTGTAGCAGCAGATTTTTGCGATGCCAGCGCGACGGTGGAGCAGTTCCGCGACTTGTTTAACCCGGAACTGTGCATACATGCCCGCAATACCATTTTGGGTGAAGGTATTGCAATGGCGG
>CALBRY010000422.1 GCA_937927665.1 uncultured Chloroflexota bacterium | reverse complement strand
GATTTGCGCTTATGGATGGAGTGAGACACTAATGGATATTTTCCGACGGCTGTTCTCGAATAAGCCGGAACCAAAAAACGCAGGCGCAGCAGCCACGCAAAAGGAACAGCCAACTGCGGGCGCTCCGGCTTCGACAGCCTCCCCTACTCCGGCGGCAGAAGAAAAGGGCGCGCGTTCAACAGTTGAACTCGATGCGCGCCCTGCTTATGCCAGCACGGGTACACTCGCCGACGGCGTAACGCGCCCCCTGCCGCAGGATGCGCTGATTGATCTGAAGGGCAATGAACACATTACCTTTGGTCAAGTGACAGACGTTGGTATGGTTCGCAGCAACAATCAAGACTCGGCGTTCTCCTTCTTTGCGACATCACGCAGCGTACTTGAACGCCCCGATTTCGGGCTGTTCATCGTTGCGGATGGCATGGGGGGGCATCACGATGGGGAGAAAGCTTCCGCCATCGCAGCACGATCGGTTTTTGCACAGCTTACCAGTAAAGTCTATGTCTCCATGCTGGCGGGCGATGAGCGTTATAACGATGTGCCGATCACAGAAGCAATGACCGAAGCGATCCTCAAGGCAAACGGTGAGATCGTTCAGAAAGTGCCGGACGGGGGTACAACACTTACCGCCCTGATGATCATTGGCGATATGGCGTATATGGCGCATGTCGGCGACAGCCGTCTTTACTTGATCCACCGTGATAAGCTGGAACAACTTACGCGTGATCATTCCCTTGTTCAACGACTGTTGGAATTGGATCAGATCACCGCCGATGAAGCCCTTGATCACCCACAGAAGAATGTGCTGTATCGGGCGCTTGGACAAAACGAGCAAATCGAAGTTGATACGCTGATGCGCCGCCTTCCGCCGCGCTCACGCGTTCTGATTTGCAGCGACGGCTTATGGAATCAGGTAGATGAGCGTCAAATCTGGGAAGTCGTCTCACAATATCCGAATCCGCAAGACGCATGTAGTGAACTTATTCGACGCGCTAACGCAAGCGGCGGTTTAGACAACGTGACGGCTATCTTGCTGCAACTGCCGGGTTAAACAATGGATGAAGACAAATCATGCCAATAGATTTCGATCCCTATGCTGAGCTTGGGGTCGCGTCGAACGCATCGGTTGAGGACATTAAAGCCGCGTATCGGCGCGCTGCCCGACGCCTGCATCCCGATGTGAACCGATTAAGTGCGGGAGCAGCGGCGCAGTTTCAGGATATCACTGCCGCACACGAGCTACTGACCGATGATAGCAAACGCCGCGAGTATGACGCACAGGTAAAACGCGAATCGGCTGAGGAGCGGCTCGGGTTTAATTTTCGTGTAACCACGAGCAAACGCACCGTCACACTGTTGGGGGAAACGCAAGTCATTTATATGCTTGCGGAGATTTTCCCCGACGCGCGCGCCAATGAGCACAAATCCAAGAACGAGGCGCGGCTGAATCTGACGCTGGTGCTTGATCGCAGCAACTCGATGCAAGGAATTCGTCTCGAAAAGGTCAAGGTCGCCGCGCATCAGATCATCGATCAGATGCGTGAGGATGATGTCCTTTCGATTGTGTCGTTCAATGACCGTGCCGAAGTCGTCATTGAAGCGACGACTATTCATGAGCGGTCAACACTCAAAGCGCGTGTCAGCATGATGAGCGCCTTTGGCGGTACGGAAATTGGGCAGGGACTTAAGCTCGGGCTTGAACAAAACCGGAAGTATCTCGCCCCGCGCCTTGTGAATCACATCATCATGCTCACTGATGGTCACACCTACGGAGATCAGGAATTCACCTTAAATCTCGCGCGCGACGCCGCCGCCGATGGCATCAGCATCAGCGCGATGGGATTGGGGCAGGAATGGAACGACAAGTTCATGGACTCGATCGCTTCGGCAACAGGCGGATCGACTTCCTACATCAATTCGGCGGGAGGCGTTGTTCGATTCCTAAATGATCGGGTGCGCGGGCTGGCGAATACGTTCGCGGAACGCGTAACGCTTTCGATCGCCCCAGACCCGGATATCAAGCTGGAATCGGCTTTCCGCCTCACACCCGATCCACAGCCCCTAGAGGTTGATTCCCATATCATTCCGCTGGGAGGGATTCAGTACAATCGCAGCATCATTACTCTGCTTCAGTTTGAACTGCCAGACGATCTGAAACTCGGATTCCGAACGATCGCGCGACTCAGCGTCACCGGGGATATTTTCCCTAACGATTTCCGCCAGTTCAAATCGATCAATGATATGTCGCTGGAAGTCACGGACGTTCAAATCGAAGATGATCCGCCGCAGACGATCCTAGATGCACTGGGCAAGCTGACGCTATACCGAATGCAGGAACAGGCGCAGGACGCGCTAGAGCGCGGCGATGTTGTTGAAGCAACGCGACGACTGGAAAACTTGGCGACGCGACTTTTTGAGCTTGGGCACGGAGATCTCGGTCAGCAGGCACAAGCGGAAGCCCAACAAGTCGCCTTTACCG
>CALBRY010000421.1 GCA_937927665.1 uncultured Chloroflexota bacterium | reverse complement strand
ACCTGCCGCCGGGAATGAAGTCAGCAGCAGAATCAGGATATTCAGGCGAATGAAACGAATCGGTGCGGAAAGAGAACAACGCTTCACCGCCGCTCCCCTTTGAACTTCGGCGCGGGATCGGCTGAGCCTGAGTACCATCGACCGGGCGAACCATCAGGATGACGGTCGATTATGTGCGCGACTCCGTGATCTTTTCCGAGCACATTTCTATACTTAAGTAATCGTCATATCGGCTGCATGGAGTCCTCACATGGCACAACTTCCGATCCGAAAAATGACCCTTTGGAAGCAGGGAATCGGCTATTTTGAGCGGCGCGGCACGGTCAATGAACGCACGATTTCGCTGATAGTGGCGCACGACGCGACGAACGATGTTTTGAAAAGTCTCAATATCGTCGTCCACCAAGGGAGTCCGGTGCTCAGCGTTGATTACGAGACGCCGGAGGAAAAAAGCGCGGTATTGAAAGACCTCGCGGTCAAACTCACCGAGCGCGCTAGTCTGGTGGATCTCCTCGTCAGTTTGCGCGGCAGCAGTGTGAGTTTGCTGCTCGATAATTCGCAGACGGTCAGCGGGCGATTGGTCGGGGTCGAAGCCTCTCTGGATCAGCCGCCGACGGTCATTTTGCAGGGGCAGGAAGCCGCCGCCGATCAACTGCACATCCTGCCGATTGCGCGGCTGCAAGGCGTCACGCTGCAAGAACGCCGATCCGCGCAGGATGTCAGCTTCTTTTTGGATGTGAGTCAACTTGAGCAAACGCGCTCAACGCTGACGATTCAGGTCGGTGAAGGCGATCACGATCTTGAGTTGGGATACCTTGCCCCAAGTCCCACATGGCGTGTGAGCTATCGCTTGGTGCGCGTCAGTGATTCCGAAGCGCTGCTCACCGGGTGGGGACTTTTTGAGAATACACTTGAAGAAGACTTGAATGATGTTTCGCTGACGCTGATTTCGGGGCGTCCGATTTCGTTTGTGTATGACTTGTACAACACCAGCACGCCGCCCCGCCCTGAAGTTGCAGACAATGAAGCGGCACTCCAACAGCTTTCAGGGGATCCGCGTGTTGCCGAAGCCATGGCGACTATTTCACACGATCTACGCAGCCCGTTGAGCACGATGAGGGGGTTCGCATCTTTAATTCAGATGGAAGGGAGTCTATCGCCTAAGCAGCAGCAGCATCTCCATACGCTGGAAACCTCGATTGATCGCATGAACAACATGATCGGGGATTTGCTCTCGCTGGTGCGCGTCCGTGACACAGGAGCCCCTGATCGACCGCAGGATTTGGCGAGTTTTTACCGTTCGGGTCCGCTGGGTGATTTGAAAGTCAGCGGGCGGTACTTCAGCCCGGTGCTGATGAGCAACGCCGAAGAATCGCTGACAACGTACCCGGTCGAGTCGCCGGTGACGGTGCGGCGCGGTCAGTCGGCAATGGTGCCGATCCTGCGTATGCCGCTCGCGCTGCGTCCGCTCGTCGTATATAACAGCGACAAAATGCCGAATCATCCCCTGAAGGTGTGGGAATTCCGCAACAGCAGCGATCGCGCGCTGGAGCAAGGTCCTGTTACCATCATCGACGGCGGCTACGTGGGCGAAGGGCTGCTGCGGTTCACCGGGGTGGGCGATACACTGCAAATTCCATATGCGCTTGCGGTCGAAATTCTGGTGAGCGAGGAACGCACGCAGATCGATCCGACTTTGCACGCGCTGCGCTTCGATCCCGAACAGCGTTCGCCGGTGGTCAGCCGAGCGCAGATCACAAATACGCTGTACACACTGACCAGCCGCACCACCCAGCCGATGACGGTCTATATTGAGCGGCGCGATATTGCTAAGACGGAATATTTCCAGATGGCAGAATCGGAATCGACTGACATGGGACACACCCGCTGGTCAGTCGATGTGCCCGCCAAACAAACGGTTCAGTTTACAGTGAGCGTCCGCACGATCACGGACACGAAGGAATCCATCGAGCGCTGGACGCGCGAAAAGGTTGAGGATCTACGGGGTGCGGGACTGCTGACAGATGCATCATTTGAGCTTCTGCAAGCGTACTTTACCTCACAGGAGACGGTGCGGGATGCGCAAGCCGAAATGAATACCCTGACCGGAGAGTTTGAGCGCATTCAAACGCTGCAAGAACAGCTTCGCAAAAACCTAAGCGCGCTGGGAACATCCGAACGCGAAGCGAAATTGCGCGATCAACTGCTGAATGACCTCGAACGCAGTGAAAACCGCCGCCGCGAGATCGAAGCGCGGCTTGATCAACTGCGCGCGCAGATGAGCGACGAAGGAAATCGGCAGACCGAATTGACGGATCGGCTCTTTGCTGTGGAATCGAGCGCCTGAAAATGTGGGCAGCGGAATGTTATCGTGTGTTTCGCTGCCTCTCGCGCTCGGTGGCATCGCAGCAGGCAGAAATCTCGGGGTGGTTGAACTGACAAAAGCCGATCAAACGGTTTACCCACTCACCTGCCACAC
>CALBRY010000420.1 GCA_937927665.1 uncultured Chloroflexota bacterium | reverse complement strand
TCGCTTCAAGTGCCTCGATGGTCGCCAGATTATTGTTCGCTAGCGTCAAATAGTCAGCCCTTATCAGGACGCCATCTCCAAAAGTTGCGAGATCAACACAACTTGAGGGAATCCCGATCTCCAATCGTAAGAGAAGTTGCTCACCCCGTTTCGATAGATCAAGTCCAGCATGCACTAACTCTGCTGCACGTAAGACAGCAGGAAGCACATCACCCGTACGAGATTTCACATTTCGAATGGCAGCTGACGCATCCTTTTCCCTCACATGGTCTGTGAGTCGACTTTCAATATCCGCCATTGGTGTAATCGACATCCAAAGAAGACATGTTGCCGCTTTTTTTGCACGAAGCAAGGGCTGATATGGCTCGTCGAACTTACAACTGCGTTGCAGGCATTGCATGATCTGCTGTGGGACACCCTGTTGCGGTAGAATTGGCATCCAATCACGATACTCTGCGTGCCCTGGACGAAAACTCTTCCGGTTCATTGGAAACACAACAACGTCATCAAGTTCGGTTGATAGCTGTGCGATTGTGATCAGCACAGTCTCTGTAATTTGTTCCGGTGGGATTGAGTGCAGAGCTTCAACAACTCGAATAATGGTTTCAACTTCTACACCAGTCTCACCAGACAACTGCCCAAGCTCAGTTGCGGTATAGCGACTCTCATTGTCACACCGAACCAAATCATGTGAAACGAGTTGTTGTAATGCTCGTTCTATTATTTGCTGATCAACCGGAGAGACTTGATTCAACTCTGCTACTTGGAATGCTCCAAAGCTTCCATTAAGAAATGTAGTGATCTCCTCAAGCGTAAGACCTTGGCGTGTGATTTTGGCGACAGCCACAAGCACTCGAATAACTAGCGATCGCGAGTCGGTAACTGTGTCGAAGAACCTAGAACGCACATGTTCTGGTTGCCCAAGGATATAACGTGTCCAAACGTTGTTCTCTTCATGTGGTGAGGTTGCCAGTAGATAAGCTTCCCCGTTCTGCGAAAACCCCAATCGCCCAGCACGACCGATGATATTTTTGTACTCAGCCACGGAATACGGTTTTGGCGGGCGACCCGGGTGCTGTAGTCCGACGACAACAACGGCTTCTGCAGGCGTGTTTATGCCCATTGCCAGAGTAGTAGTTGCAGCGATGACACGTATGGTCGATGATGGTTGACGAAAATACTCTTCAATGACAAGGCGCTCATCACGCTCAAGATTCGCGTTATGAAAAGCAACACCGCCCGATAGTACTTCCCGCAGCCGCTGCGAAGCATCGGAGAGATCCCCGATAGGTAAGGCATCTAGCGCTTCATGAGCAGGAGGCAAGCCAAGCTCTCGTGCTAAATACGCTGCACATCCCTGTGTTTCGCCTTTTTGCTCTCGAAAAACAATAACTTGTTTTCCCTCAGCCACCAGTTTTCGCACAAGTGGAATGACATAATCTTGGCTTGAATTCTTTCCCGACCATTCTGGGTGAATAAATGATGAAACAAGTTGCTCTTTGCCGGCTCCACTTTCTAGATAGCGATAGCTACCATCCTGTCGTATCACACCCTCAACTAGAGGTACGGGACGTTCCGCGCGACGAAGAAGCCGTCCTCCCAACCACCGCTCTAGTCCGTTTGTATCTCCAATCACAGCTGAGAGCGCCACGAGTTGCGGTTCAATACCTTGTTGACGGCGCACCCTAATGAGGGTAAGGAGAAATTCCAAATTCACCCCTCTACTCTCGTCAGCAATCATCTGTATTTCGTCAATGACAATCGTGCCCACTTGTTCAAGTAGGTATGGAGATGTAAGCAGTAGTGATGCGAATTTTTCATAGGTGAGCAAACAAATATCGTACTGCCCCCGCATGAGGGCAGCGATATCGTCATTAAATTCGCCCGTTGCGCGAATGATTCGTAGTCCGTACTCCTGATACAGTCGTCTGAATTGTTGATGTTTGTCGTTGACGAGTGCACGCAGGGGGAGCAAAAAGAAGCTTCGCTTCCGACTCAAACTGCTCCGAAGCGCTGCCAGTTCTCCAATCATCGTTTTACCAGAAGACGTTGGAGCAGAAACAACCAAATGTGCTCCATTTAGCACTTGAAACTCGTTAATTGCATCGAGTTGAAGCTGATTAAGAGAAGGTATCGCTTGTGCCCATTTATCGAGAAGCTGCTGAGGGAAACCAAAATGTTGTAACGACGCTATATCTGCCGTAGCTTTTGCCTGCTTACGCTCTGGAAACGCTGCAAAGTACTGCTTGCCTGGCACGAAAATCTGCCAAGTCAACGCATCGTCTAGTTTGCCACGTATTGTTGGGTGCTGAATTTTTCCAAACGAGACGGCGTCACTTTTGACATGAAGAGTCACAAATTCAAGTAAACGATAAACAGATACACGCCCATCCTGTCGCACCTCTTCAGCACCTTGAAGCGCTTGAAGCAAGTAGTACGTCAGCAACCCATGACCAACCGTCGCATTTTCCCACGCCTCTTCTTTATCAGTAGAGGCGGTGATGATCAACCGCCCTTCGCCAGCAAGTGCTTCGAGCTTATGGTTAACCGAATACAAGCTTCGCGGTTGAATTGGAGAATGCAGAACTTTTGCACCCATTCCACCCGAAAAGCAACAATCGAGAATGCAAATTAAGCGACGAGCAGGGATCTGTGCAAACCACTCAGTTAAGGTTTCTAAGGGGATTGCACTGTTTGAAAGATTAAACATGTCCGCGTCAAATGTAACAAGCTCATGTGTGTCACTGCCATGCCCAGAGAAACCGATCACAACAATGTCATTTTCATCACAATTCGCAAGTTGGCGGAACTGTTCTTCAATAAACTGACGGGTCGCAGATTGATCGGTGAGGAGAACACCTCCATTCCCTAAAGAATCGGCAAACAGAGCGTATAAAGCTGTTGCATCACGAACTGCACACGAAAGTTCATCGATATCCGCAGATGAATACCGATCAATGCCAATGAACAGTCCGCGATATGCCATCGCATTCCCTTTCAATGTTACGGCTTAAACCCTGATTTTGGAGGCACTATAGACTTGTATCAGCCTTTCAGCGCCTTATGCTTCCGATTGATACGCGGATCACGAAGTTTTACCCACATCCTTCGTAACATAGCGACTTCTTCATGGGAAAGTCCAAGTCCACGAACGAGCAGCTCTTCATCCGTGATTTCCAACACCGCTTCGATCTTATCATGCCTCAACAACTGATCGATGTGGTCAAGATCAAGCTGCTGTGCATGTTCGAGCGGAATTGGCAAATGTTCTGCTTCGCTGGGCTCAAAAGTAAGTACCCCCCCGCCATAGCCTCGCCCGGTAACCTCTGCAAACGCAAACGTAAGCGAGTTCAGAAAGGCAGCCGTGACCATTCGCGGATCAGCGCCGTTTACAAACCGAACTCGATGGATAGTATCAGTGCACGTTGCACCAGAAACATTGAGAATGAGTTTTGGATACCCATGTATTTGTCTGAGCATAAAGGCATCAGGAACCCATACGGAAGGTACGATATACCAGCGCTTACGTATCCTGCACTTGAAGCCGATATTCATCTTTTGCGCTTCACCCACGCCAATCAACTCTTGGGCTGCTTGTGGTAAAGCTTCCCGCTCAACATCCGGTGGGGCAAACAAATAGGAACCATATTCCTCATTGGCATTCCAGAGCCAATCGTCTTGTGTGAAAATCGCACCCTTGAGGTGTCCAGATCGTGCGACAATTCGCCGGGTCATCGGTTCCAGACCACGGTCTACAACTTCTGCGCTCTTAAGGATGAAGAAATCGTTTTGCCCAGTCACAACGCCGACATCGACATCGATGACCTGATTTGACCATGTAATTCTTGGATGCTCTCTCAGCTTACGTAGAAGAGTAATCTCGTCTCGAGTAAGAAAATACTGCGTCCACTTCTCACTTGAGTGATCCATGGGTTTAAATTCGGGTTGTCGTTCTTGTGCCCAAAAATCTGCGAGATCACTTGCATTATTCAGTTCGTAGACCTGTATTTCGGGATCCGTGTTCCCGTTATGCTCGCCCAGAAACAACACCACATCTTGCTGAATGTCAG
>CALBRY010000419.1 GCA_937927665.1 uncultured Chloroflexota bacterium | reverse complement strand
ATCTGTTCCTGCTTTTGTGTGCAGCAGAGTAATCTGCTTCTTGTGATCTTGGGCAAACCTTACTGAAGGCTTTCCGTTCGAAAAATCGGCATTTCTACGCGTTTCCCATCCCCGAATTTGCCCTTAACAAGCACATGGATCGTGAAACGCTGAAACAGATAATCACCGACCTGCGCGCCGATGGGTGGAGTCTGCGGCAAATCGGCGATCATGTGGGGCAGCTATTGAAATAAACAGCGCCCATTGTGTGATCAATGGGCGCCTGCTGCTTTGGACTGGCGCGCATTTTGGTGTGATGGTGTGAACTATAGGCGCGGATACCCTTACATCTGTCATTTCAAGATTACAAGCCATGTGCTAGAGTGCATGAGAGACAAGTTGGTAGAAAATAATGGACTTAGCTCGACATTCACTCTGGAAAACCCTGTGGACATGGGCTGGAAGGGTACCTCTGCGGCAGAAGATCATGGGTATCATCGTAGCGCCGCTGCTGATCCTCGGTTTCACCATTGCATGGTGGGTGAGCAGCCAGCTTGGCGGATGGCTTTCGTACCTTCTGTCCGAGGAGCGCGTCGCTCAAGCAATGTCGGTCGGAATGCGCAGCGTCGTCATTATTACAATCTTCTCGGCGCTTGCGGGGTTGGGGATCGGTTCTTTTCTCACGTGGTTTCTAACGCGCCCCATCCTTGATATGACATTTGTTGCGCGCCACGTCAAAGATGGTGACCTATCCGTGCGCGCCCCTGTATGGGCAAATGACGAGATCGGCGAGCTGGGGCGTGCGTTCAATGACATGATCGACAGCCTCGACACCTCACACCGCGAGCTTGAACGATCCAACGAACTACGCGCACAACTTCTGCACAAGGTTGTTTCCGCTCAAGAAGAAGAACGCCAGCGCATCAGCCGTGAATTACACGACGAAACCGGGCAAGCCCTGACCTCTCTGCTGGTTCAGCTTAAGATTTTAGAGAAGTGTGAAACGCTGGACGACGTACAGACTCAAGTGCGAGGGATTCGACAGCTTACGCAGCATACGCTGCACGAAGTTCGCCGGTTAGCGGCGGATTTGCGTCCGTCTGCGCTCGACGATCTCGGCTTGATCTCAGCATCGGAAAGCTATATCGACAATTACGCGAATAAATCCGGTTTATCGGTGGAATTTACGCCGCACAACATGGATCAAAGGCGTTTGCCACATGATATGGAGATCACGCTTTACCGTGTCATTCAGGAATCGCTGACAAACATTCTACGCCATGCCAAAGCATCGCATGTGCAAGTTATCATTGAACGTCAAAAGGAACAGATTCGTTTATCGGTTGTCGATGATGGATGCGGTTTTGATGTGGATCAAGTGCTGTCGGGCAAAGATCGCGGCTTGGGGCTGCTCGGAATGCAGGAGCGAATCGAACTGATGGGCGGCACTTTGACCCTCGATTCACATCCCGGACGGGGGACTCGTGTTGAGGTTGAACTAAGATTGCCGGAGACGGTCATTGAAAGAAGTAAATCATGACTGAGAAAGAGAAGGCGATTCGCGTTTTGTTGGCAGATGATCATGCCGTGCTGCGCGCCGGTCTGCGCGTCCTGCTGAATAATGAACCCGATATTGATGTGATTGGCGAGGCAGGCGACGGTGAAGAAGCGCTGCGGGCAATTGCACAACTGCAACCCGCTATCATCGTGCTCGATCTGATGATGCCCAACGTCAAAGGCTTGGACATTATCGAGCAAATCACGGAGACATACCCGCATACCCGCGTCCTCGTTCTGACGATGCACGCCGATACACAGTACATTCGCCATGTGATGAAAGCGGGCGGCGCAGGGTATGTTCTCAAGAGCAGTGCCGATACAGAACTGATCAAAGCAATTCGCATCGTCGCGGGGGGCGGTTCGTACTTGACGCCGGAAGCGACACAAGTGCTCATTAGCGATTACCGCGAGAAGGCGGATCCCCCTCCCAAAAAGGAGAGCGGACTCGACCTCTTGAGCGAACGCGAACGTGAAGTGCTTGTGATGACCGCGCTCGGTTACAGCAGCCGGGAAATCGGCGAACTGTTGTTCATCAGCCCGAAATCAGTCGATACCTATCGCCAGCGCCTCATGGAGAAACTGCGGCTGGAAAATAGGGCGGAACTCGTACAGTATGCGTTGAAAAATGGACTACTTGAGGCGAAATGAAAGACGATCACCCTCAAACGAGTGTGCCTGCAAAAGATGATCACTATCATTTCATCCGGGTACGGCGGCGCACGATACACGAGTGGTTGGCATGGGTGATCTGGTTCATCTTGCTGGGACTGCTGCTCGAATACACCTTGTTCAGTTTTAGCGAAGGCGAATCACAAGGGGGCGTGCTGGCAGGGGCGCTGTTTGCGAGCCTGTTCGGGGCGGGCTTTGTGGTGAACTTTATGCGCGGCATCGATACGCGCAGCCGGAATCGCCACCGATTCAGTGGCGAAAACACACCGCCCGAATCAGATACCGGGGGCGGTGATAAACCACTCAGCCGCCGCCATTTCTTGAAAACGATGGGCATGGCGGGCGCGACTCTCAGCGTGGCAGGCACTACCGGGTTGGTTGCCGCTGGCGCAAAGTTGGGCGCGCCGATGTCAGGCGGTGTCTATCGTCGCCCTTGGTGGGTTCGCCAAGTTGATGAGCCGACGACAGGCATTGATTGGGAGGTGATGCAGCGTGTTGATGCGTCACAGAATATCCTTGCAGGCGTCGGCGCGTTGGGGCGATTCGGAACTCCCGAAGAAAACGCATACCTTGAGAACTTGTATACAGAAAACGAGATTACCCGGTTGGCTGCCGGTCAACCGGGATACACATTACGCGATCTCGCGTTGACCAATGCGTTTCAAGGCACCAGCGCTGTGATGCGGCGCAGTTTTCTCGGTCCACAGCGCGCGCAGCGCCCACAGGATATCGGTGTCGAAAGATGGGAGGCATCACCCGAAGAAAACGCGCGAATGCTGAAAATCGCGATGCAGCAGATGGGCGCGGCGACCGTCGGGATTGTTGAGCTAGATGATCGAACACGCAAACTCATCTACAGCGTGGACAATGACGGCAAGCAGATCATTTTCGACAATGTTGAGCATGCCTACGAGAATGATGAACAACGGGTGATTCCGTTTGCGGCGCGCTGGGTTGTCGTGTACGCGGTGCAGATGTCAGATATTGCGATCAAACGCGCTCCGACCAAAATCGCACAGATGACCACCAGCGAAACCTATCAGCGCGGCTTGATGATCCAGAACAACACGCAGGAATTTCTACGCGGGTTGGGGTATCAGGGATTAGGTGAAGCAGAAACCAATGGACTCGGAATTGCCCCTGCTTTCGCAGTGCTCGCCGGGTTAGGCGAACTTTCGCGCCTGAATCGGGTTGTGACGCCGGAGTATGGTCCGATGGTGCGTCTCTTTAAGCTGATCACGGATCTTCCCTTGGCGGTTGATAAACCGATTGACGCGGGCATTGCGCGTTTCTGCCGTGCGTGCAAAAAATGCGCGGAAGCTTGCCCGCCGAGCGCGCTCAGTTTTGATACCGAGCCGGGGTGGATACCCGTCGGCGAATGGAATAATCGTGGGCATCAGGCATGGTTTGAAGATTCGGTGCGCTGCCGCCGCTACTGGTTCGAAGAACTGGGGAGTAACTGTGGTATCTGCTTTTCCGTCTGTCCATTCTCCAAGCGCAACCGCAGTTTTATGCACGATCTCGTACGCATGCAGATCGCCTCATTTCCTGAACTCGACGAATTGATACGCACCATGGATGACGCTTTTGGTTATGGCGTCCAGAAAGACCCCGGCGATTGGTGGGAACTCGATCTGCCAGAATACGGAATCGACACGCACAAAGATTGACGCGCCGGTATCTGTCGTAATTTCCCCTACAGATACGCGGTTCCGTTGTTGGCATTTTCCCGACAAATCGTCACAACCCTCCTGACAGACACCTCTACAAAAGTACGGCACAATACCGATCAATAGATTATGGTGGAAATCCGGTGGAAATCCGGTGCTGAGCCGCAACTGTGACACAGGCTTGACCTGTGAAGCCAGAAAACCTAACCAACCGTCACATCCTACGAGACTTAGGGAGTCGGGGAGCGCATCAGCGCAACCCACTCCTTTTTGTTTTTGGCAGAGCCGCAGGAGGTTTGAAGTGCCTGTTTACGATTACCATTGCTCGCACTGCAATGCCACTTTTCCCGTGCGTAAGCCGATGTCCGAACTCAACAGCCCGACCGTCTGCCCCCAATGTGAATCGTTGGAAACGCAGCGGTTGATCAGCGCCGTAGCGATTTTCGCTTCAGGCGGTGGTGGAGAAAAACGAGCGCTCGCAGGCGCGACACCCTGTTCAGGGTGTGCCACCGCCGGACCCGGTTGTGCAAGCTGTCATCCACGCTGACGACACGCACAGTACAGATTGCTTTTTGTGCAGATACCCGTTAAGGGGACTGCCGTAAGGAAGGAGATTTCGTATGCCCTCAAGTTTGAATAGACGTGAGTTTTTGAAGGATATGGGGCTGTTGAGCGCTGGTGCTGCTACGGTTGCCGCGCTCGGTCCGATTGAAGCATTTGGCGAAAGCTGGAGCGACAAGCCCGGAATTGCCGCGCGTCCCGCATGGGTTCGCACGGTTGGGCAGCCGACTGTGGAGATTGACTGGGAAGCCATCTATCGCTTCGATGAACGGAATACGGTGCGTCGTGGTTGGAGCAAGTACATGGACGCAGAAGCTTTTCAGGCGGTTCAAGACCAGAACGCCATCGCCGTCTATGAGCGCAATCGTGCCGGGCAATCTGGCTATTCCACGCGTGATATCGCGCTGTATCGCGCCAGCGGCATCGGCGCTACACAGTCCTTCCTCGGACCCGATAACGTCGCCAAGCCGGAAGACAACAACATTCCCCGCTGGGAAGGCACACCCGAAGAAGCTTCCGAGATGATCCGCGCGGCGCTGCGTGCGTTTGGCGCTGCAACCGTTGGCTTCGTCGAACTAGACGCGAACACCGAAAAATTGATCTACGCGATTGACCCCGATGGCAAAGAACTGGTCATCAGCGAAGAAACAGAAATACCAGAAGAGACAGAAACTCAGCGCATCATCCCCAAGAGCGCGCGTTGGGTCATCACGTGGACGGTGCAAATGTCGCAAGAAGGCATGATGCGCAGTCCGACCCCCGTCGGCGCGGCAACCACCGCCATGACCTATGCGGAAAATCGCGCCATTCAGAGCCGGTTGCAGGGTTTCCTGCGCGGCATTGGTTACTACGGTTTGGGCGAAGCGGAGACAAACGCACTCGGTATTGCTCCGGCGTTCGGCGTGCTGGCAGGTTTGGGCGAAATGTCTCGTTTGAACCGCATGATCACCCCCGAATACGGTCCGATGGTGCGCTCGTTCAAGTTGATCACCAACCTACCGTTGGCTCCCACCAGCCCGATTGATGCAGGCATCTTCAACTTCTGCCGCAGTTGCAAAACGTGCGCCACTTACTGCCCGTCCGGCGCGCTCAATATGAATACCGAACCGTCCTATGAAACACAGGGCGCGTGGAGTCGCGGCGGCATCCGCACCTACTATGAGAATTCGTTGAGCTGCCGCAATTACTGGGCAGAAGTCGGCACGAACTGCGGTATCTGCTTCGCAGTATGCCCGTTCTCGGTGAAAGACCGCGCCATGATTCACGGCATGGTGAAGGGAATCATCGGCACGACCACGATTTTCAATGGCGCATTGGCGGAACTCAGCCGCACCGTTTACTCACCGGGAGCTCCCGATCAACCTCAGAAGTCTCCGGAAGAATGGTGGACGCTGGATTACAGCGAATTCGGCATCGACACGACACACGGTCACGCGGACGCATAGGCGCGCTGGCACACTATAGAAAGGACATGACTGATGTTGTTCTGGCTAATTGCAGGTGTTCTGCTCGGCGCTGGTGCGATTTTTCTGCGGAGAAATCCGAATGTCAAACTAGCATGGTTTGACTGGGTGTTCATCGTGGTCGCGGTGCTTTTCTTCGCGGTCGCTATCGAAAACTACAGCGGATCGATGAGTGAGTTGGAGCCGCGCGCGGCGGGGTTCCTGTTGATATCGTTTGGTTTGCCCGGTCTGATCCTGACCGCTATCGTCGCCATCAGGGCATGGCGCAGCAGCAAGAAACCCGCTTCCGCATAGCTGGGTACGAAAGATATTTCGGCGGAGAAGAACGACTTGTTCTTCTCCGCCGGACCCCATATTTGGGATAGGTCAAGCAGATCTTATGGATAAGGCAGCACTCCAAAACACCTTTCAGGTACGGCGCGCACGCCAGCGGCGGCGACAAGCGATTGTCAGCCTCGCCGCTTTCTTGATTCTCGTAGGCGCGTGGTTGGTTGGATATTTCAGCACACGCGGCGACCTTGCGCTCGACGCCTATTTTGAGGAGGTACTGCCGCAGGCGGAACGGATCGAATCAACCAGCGGCGGATTGTTCACGGGGTACGCGGCAAACGCGGACGGTGAGCTGATCGTCGTCGGTTATGCGATGGCGGGGATCGCTTCCGGTTACGGAGGACCTGTCGCCATGCTGGTTGGCACGACCCCCGATGGCAGCATTATCGCGGTGTCTGTCGTGCAGCACGCCGAAACGCCGAACTTCTTTCGCCAGTTAGAGCGCGCCAACTTCTACGATCAATTTGTCGGCGCAAGTTATGGTGACACCCTTACACTAGGCGATGATATCGATGGTGTGAGCGGTGCAACCCTCTCGTCTGAGGCGGTCGCACAGAGTATTCGTCAAGCGGTGCGAGGGATAGCCTCCGTCGCAATTGAGGGTGCAGTCATCCCGCCAGAAAACCAGCCGATCAACTTCGGCGCGCCAGAAATTACACTGATCGCCTTGTTCGTCGTTAGTTTCTTTCTACATCGAATTCATTCCCGCAAACCGATTAAAAAATATGGGCGTTTGATCGTGATGGCGGTCGGCGTGCTTGTGCTTGGGTTTGTGCTGAATAAGCCGCTGACGCTCGCGAATGTTATTTCACTGCTGGCGGGCTATATCCCCGATTGGCGTAATAACCTGTATTGGTTCTTACTGCTCGGCGGGATCGTGGTGGTCACGGCGATTCAAGGCAAAAACCCGTACTGCTCTTGGTTCTGCCCTTTCGGCGCGACACAAGAATTTCTTGGCATGCTGACAGGTGCGAAGGCGTACCAACCGCGCCTCATTTATAACAAATTGCAGTGGCTTCAACGTGGGTTGTCATTTACCGCGATTGTTTTGGGGTTGGCGCTTCGTCAACCGGGTGCTGCCAGCTATGAACCCTTCGGCACATTGTTCAATCTCGAAGGCTCATGGCCCCAGTGGGTCTTATTGGTGCTGGTGCTGTTTGGCTCACTCGTGATTTACCGTCCGTTCTGTAATTATCTCTGCCCGCTCGATCCGGTCGTATCTTATATCGGAGAAGTGCGGCATTGGGTGA
The DNA here is from genome assembly GCA_937927665.1 of uncultured Chloroflexota bacterium. Classification (GTDB taxonomy): domain Bacteria; phylum Chloroflexota; class Anaerolineae; order Aggregatilineales; family Phototrophicaceae; genus Flexifilum. Next base: position 2,707 of record CALBRY010000419.1, on the reverse strand, counting down.
AAGACTTATGGGCAAAGAGGAACGCAGCAGCACAGCCGACAAGCGGCACTACATCTTGATCGCTTATGTGATGATCTGTGTGGCGATGATTTTTATGACCCTCGTTATTGCGCTCACGCCAGAGGAGCAGGTGGCGGCGGTACAGGCGACGCAAAGAGCGACCAATACCCGCAATTCGATCATCCTGACGGCGCAGGCAGATTATGCGACTATCGCTCCAACGCCGACAAGGGGTGGCTCATGACACAAAATCACGCCCGGTTGTCGCGCCGCCAGTTCATCCGTATGACAGCAGCCGCCGGATTAGCGATCGCAGGCGGTATCGGCTTATCCGAACTGACCCGATCCCATCAGCAAACGACGCGCATCCAAGAGATGCGGATGCTGTTGGGCAGTTTCGCCCACCTCACGGTGATCAGCCCCGATGCCGATCGTGCGCGTGCGGCGATCAACGCCGCATTTGATCACATGGCGGCGCTGGAGAACGTATTCAGCCGATTTCGTTCGCACAGTCAATTGAGCATTCTCAATGCCAGCGGCACACTGTCTGATCCGCATCCCGCCCTTAAAGAAGTGCTTACAAAGGCGATCACCTACAGCGATCTGACAGGCGGCGCGTTCGATGTGACCGTCGAGTCGGTTCTGCGCTGCTATCGTGAAGCGGCACAGGCGGGTGGTTTGCCCGACGCGGAAATGATCGCTGCCGCGCAGCAGTTAGTCGATTGCCATCAAATCGTCATCGATGATCGCGCGATACGCCTGACGAAACCCGGTATGACCGTGACCCTCGACGGGATCGCTAAAGGTTACATCATTGATGCGGGGGCGGGGATGCTGCGCGAACATGGTTTCGGTCATGTGATGGTCGAACTGGGCGGCGATTTGCAAACCTACGGGAACGCCGACTCGCGTCCTTGGCAGGTGAGCATCGATCAACCGGATCGTGCGTCGGGTGACTCCCAGTTGATCGCACAGCTCGTCAATGCAGCGATGGCGACCTCCGGCGATTACCTGTACACGTTCACACCGGATCGCCGCCTGCATCATATCCTCGATCCGCACAGCGGCGTTTCACCCGACGAACTGAGCAGCGCCAGCGTGATCGCGCCGACAGCCTGTGATGCCGATGCGCTGGCAACATCATTGATGGTAATGGGAACGGATACCGGACTCGCGTTGATCGAACGTCTGCCAGATGTCGAAGCGTTGGTCATCAGCAAACAGGGAAGCATCCACCATTCCGCCAATTTTCCGCTGCGAGGCGAGATGCGATGAGATGAAAATCACACCATAGCGAATAATCCTTAATGAGGGAAGTCCGGTGAAAATCCGGCGCTGTCCCGCAGCGGTAACGGCAGTTTTCGCCGAAGCCCGATGACTCATTTGGATGCGAATGTGTAGTGTCCTTCGTGGAGAAAGGGTGCGAGCAAACGTAACGAGTCATCGTTCACCCGCTCCCAAGCGGGTTTTTTAATTCGTAAGCAGCATGTCATGTGTAGTAGGAAATCCAATGAAGACAGCGCGTATCACCCTCATGATTGTTTCTCTGTTGTTCGCTCTGGCGTTCGCGGTCAGCGCACAGGCGCATATGCAGGAGTTCAACCTCGCCGATGGCTGCGTTGAAACCTACGATCCAACAATCGATTATTTTCCGGCGAAAGTCACCGCCGATTACGCCACCAACTTTGATGTCGAGTATTTCAATAACTACAAAGTCGTCTCCATGCTGCCTTGGGTGGGGGCGGAAGAGCCGCTGCAATATGTCCTCGTGCAGTGCGGCACCCCTGCACCAGACGGTTTTGAAGGCGTTCCTGTGATCGAAGTGCCGGTTATGCGCTTCGTGGCGATGTCCACAAGCATGCTGCCGCATCTGGACGAACAAGGGCTTCTCGATCACCTCGTTGGTGTCGATACAACGCTCTATACCAGCAATGAATCCGTGCTGGAACGGGTCGCAGCAGGCGATACGGTTGAAATCGGCGGCGGCGGCACGGGCGGCGAAATCAACTTTGAACTGCTCCTGAGCATTGAACCTGATCTGGTCATGGCACAGGAATTTTTTGCGGGCGGGACGACGCTCACGCAGCTCACCGATGCGGGCGTGCGCGCCGCGCTCAACGCCGACTATGCCGACACATCGCCGTTAGGTCAGGCGGAATGGGGCAAGTATATTTCGCTGTTCTTTAACACCGAAGCGCAGGCGAACGAATTATTCGCGGGTGTAGAAGAACGTTATGAAGCACTCACGGCGCTCACTGCTGACGTTGCAGTTCGCCCGACCGTCATCACCGCGAGTCCTTTCAGCGGTACGTGGTACATGCCCGGCGGCGACAGCACGATTGCACAGTTGATCGCTGATGCCGGAGCGAATTTCCTGTGGGCAGACACTCCCGGCACGAGCAATCCACTCGATTTTGAAGTCGTGCTGGAACAAGGCTCAGAGGCGGAATATTGGGTCAACGTGAACCAGTTCTGGCAAACAAAAGAGCAAATGCTCGCTGACGACTCGCGTTTCGCATCGTTCGCAGCATTCGAGAACGGCAATCTGTGGAATAACAATCTGCGGATGAACATCAACGGCGGCAGTGATTACTTCGAGACGGGCGCGGCGCATCCCGATTTGATCTTGGCGGACTTGATCGCCATTTTCCACCCGGATCTGCTGCCCGATCACGAATTCTATTTCTATCAGCCGTTGGGGTAATAA
>CALBRY010000418.1 GCA_937927665.1 uncultured Chloroflexota bacterium | reverse complement strand
CCGATGATGACCGCGACGAAGAAGAAGGCAAAGTTCCGGCGTGCGCACGTGTGGCGAAGATCAGCGGCACACAGGTACGCGACGATTATCTGAACAAAGGACGCTTGCTGCCGGATTGGTTCACCCGTCCACAGGTCGCAGAAGTCCTCGCCGACAGCTATCCGGCGCGTCACAAACAGGGCGTGTGCGTGTGGTTCACCGGCTTGAGCGGATCGGGCAAGTCGACAATCGCGGATATTCTCACCACACTCCTCTTGGAATGCGGTCGCCAATTGACCGTCCTCGATGGCGACGTAGTACGCACCCACTTGAGCAAGGGACTCGGCTTCAACCGCGAAGACCGCGATACGAATATCCGCCGCATCGGGTTTGTCGCGGGCGAGATCGTCCGTCACGGCGGCGCGGTGGTGTGCGCGGCGATCAGTCCGTACATCGCGACCCGCGCCGATGCGCGCAACATGGTCGGCGGCGATCAATTTATTGAAGTGTTCGTCGATACGCCGCTCGAAGTATGCGAACAGCGCGACGTGAAGGGCTTATATGCCAAGGCGCGGCGCGGTGAACTCAAAGAGTTCACGGGGATTGATGATCCGTATGAAGCGCCGGTCGATCCCGAAATTCGGCTGCAAACAGTCGGCATTTCGCCGGAAGAAAACGCGCACATCATCCTGAATTACCTTGCGGAAAAGGGCTTCGTCCGCTTGGGTGATGTCAACGGGGCGTAAATCGCGCCGTACAGTGACCGCAGAGAGCGCAGAGGACGCAAATGTTTTCCTCTGCGCTTTGTGCTCGTTATAACGGTGCGTCAATACTCGAATATCTCCTGCACCGCCGTTTTGCCGTACTCCGCTTCTCCGGCGATCGCGTACACGTTCGGCGCGATCTGTGCTTTCGCGGGGCTGTGCGTGTGACCACACAACACCGTCACCCGTGACTCTGGATGCGCGGCAGCCACTTTTAAGATTGCTTCCCCGAACACTTTCGATGAAAAGTGCGGCAGTCCGTCATCGTCGCCGATTTTTCCCTGATGCCAGCACACCTCGCGGAACGGCGGTACATGCGTCGCAACGATCACATGGGCGTAACGCGCCATCGCCTGAGTCAACCCCGCCGTGATCGCGTCGGCGGATTCGGCGGCGAGCGCTTGAATCCCCGTCAGCCGCTCCGCCTTGGTGCGTACCGCCAGTTCCTTGATCAAGTAATAGTCGTTCAGTTCCAAGTATGACGTCGCCCAATTGCCGAAGCGTCCATCTGCCCACCCGTCATGCCCGATCAGGGCGGTTTGCGGCGTAAGTTCGATCACCGCACCATCAGACAAATAATGCAGATTCGGCGTGCTGCCGCACAGCAACCGCGCCTCAGCCCGCGCTTTTTCGACCGAGCCATGATAAAAGTCGTGATTGCCGTAGACGAAGTAGATCGGCTTTTCGAAGTGTTCGGCAAGAGTTTGTAGATACGCCGGAGTTCTGTCAGCATCGCCAATATCGCCTGTGATGACGAGCGCATCCGCCGGGAGTGCCGCCAGTGCTTCAAAAAAGCGCTCATAGTAATCGACAAATGGCAGATGAAGATCGGTCAGCCATACCAGTCGCATGAAAGTCCCTTTCTGGTGCGATGCTGCCTTATTGTATCCGCCGAGAGCGGAAACGTGCGCTGTAGGGGATTGTCCCCCTACAGCTTATCCCCTTAGCCCGCAGGCTGGAGCTTTTCAACACGCGGCTGCCCTCGAACCAGCATCGCGCAGACGACCAATCCGGCGGCAAGCAGCAGGAACGACCGCGCGATCTCAGTTTCATTGGAGATCGGCAGTATCATATTGGCGGTAAAGTTCGCCATAAAATGTAGGAAGATAGCGGAGAGGATGCTTCGCTTGGTATTGCTGTACACCCATGTGAAGATCAACGTATTGCCGACGTTCAGCGCGAGGAACGTCCAAAACCCCGCGAACTGAAAACCCATCTGTCCGTGCCATGTGGCGGGCATGAAGAACAGCGGCAGATGCCACACGCCCCAGATCAACCCCAATAGGATAGAACCGCGCATCGCGCCAAAACGAGTGAGCATCGGATCAAGGGCGTAGCCGCGCCAACCAAGCTCCTCGGCAATCGGTCCCGACATGAACCACAGCAGGAGCAGCATCGGTAACGAGAGCGGATTGGCGATCAAGGCGGTGAACTGTTCCATACCCGGCGCAGCACCACCGATCAGAGCATTGATGAGACTGCTCACTGCGAGGATGAGCGGATAAATGAGCAGGATGATCAGCCACCAGAGCGGGGAAATCCGGCGGAAGGAGATCACACGCTGCCAGTAATCGCGCCGCTCGTCTTTGTTATACGTGGTCAAAACCAGTGCCACACCAACGATGCTGGGTCCAGCTCCACCGAGGATTAAGAAAATCATGCCGGGCATTTCGTAGGGACTGATTCTGCTCAAAACGATCGGCGCGTACCATGCCCATGTCCAAACAAAAGTAAGCACATAAAAAAGAAGTTGATTCCGGGATGCCTTTACCATGAAATATCCTTTCGATGCGTCAGCGTTCACAGGCACGATTAATCTCTACACCCTAGAACACATCGATTGTGCGCAGTTGTAACAATCTTCCGCGAATTGCGATGACATTCGTATGCTGCCAGAACACCGCTGAGTTGCCATCGCCGCCCAATCCTCTTATCATGAAGCACATCCAATAGTAGAAAGTCTAAACTCCTGTGGCGAAACTTACCGGCAGTGCCCCTGTTGTGCTGGTCAGTGATATTCACCTTGCCGCCGCTTACTACGCCGAAAAACTCGGTTTCGATGACCAGACGTTTTACAACGATCCAACCAATTTTTGTATCGCGCGGCGCGATGGCTTGGCTGTCATGCTCGCGCTCGCAAACCGTGCGGACATCAAGCCGTATTGGCAAATCGTGCGCGGCATGTGGAATATATACTTTTGGGTCGATGACGCTGACTCGCTCTACGCGGAACTCATGCGCCGGGGCACGATCATCGATTACGGGATCAGCGTCAAACCCTACGGCGTGAAAGAATTCGGTGTGCGTGACTTTGATGGGCATGACATCGGCTTTGGGGAGATCATGCGCCCCACTACTGGTTGACACGCCGTGCCATTTATCGGATACTCGTTCACATGATCTATTTCACGCACACCTCCTTACTATCACGGGCGATGATGACCTCCATTTTCGCCAGCCTTAGGGAGAGGTGCGCCTAGCGGCTGGATTCGTAACATTTCGTAACGTCATTCCAAGCGGCTCTGAGCGCATGTTCAGAGTCGCTTTTTATTTGCGTGGAAAAGGAACGAAACTCATGCACGTCATACAAATCAACGGCATCACGATCAACCATGCGGGACGCGAAATTTTCCGCGATCTCTCATGGAGCATCGACGACCGGGCGAAAATTGGGCTGGTAGGGGCGAACGGCGCGGGCAAATCGAGCTTGCTCAAGGCGCTTTCCGGCGAAGTAATCCCGACGAAGGGATCGATCAGTATTCAACGCGCCATCGAGATCGGCTATCTGCCGCAGGAGATCAATCTACCAGCGGGGACGATGTACGAAGCCGCGTGCCAGCCCGCGCCGGAACTCGAATCGCTGGAATATGCGCTGCTCGAAGTCGAAGACCGCTTGAGCGATCCCGCCGTGTACAACGACTCGGAGCGGCTGACAGCGGCGCTGGAAGAACAGGCGGCGCTGATCGAAAAGCTCGAACGCTTTAATCCGCTCAAGCAGGCGAGTACAGTACGCGAACTGCTGACGATGCTCGGCTTCAGCGCGGAACAATATGATCTTGATGTGCGCGCCCTCAGCGGCGGACAGCGGAAGCTCGTCGCGCTGGCGCGGCTGGCGGCATGGCAGCCGGAAATTCTTCTGCTGGATGAGCCGGATAATCATCTTGATCTGGATGCGAAAGCCGCGCTGGAGCGGTTCATCAATGGCTATCGCGGCGGTGTGATCCTCGTCTCGCATGATCGGTATCTGCTGGATGCCGTCGCGCAGGGGATCACCGAACTGGAGGCGGGCAAGCTCACGCATTACGTGGGCAATTATTCGCAGTATACGGTCGAGCGCGAAATCCGCCGCATCCGTCAAGAGCAGATGCACGCCGCGCAGCAGAAAACGATCGCGCGGATCGAAGCAGCGATCAAAGAATGGGATATGCAGGCGAAGGTATTCGAAAACGAGCGTGCTGCCCGTCAAGCCTCCAGCCGCCGCAAAATGCTCGCACGTATGGAAGAACGCGGCGAAATCATTGAGGCGGTGCGCGACCGTCAAATTATGGACTTGCAGATTGCGGGCGGACGCGGCAGCACCAAAGCAGTTGAACTGCTCGATGTGACCATGGGGTTTGGCGGCGATCTGCTGTTCACGGGGATCAATCTGCTTGTGCGTCACGGAGAGCGCGTCGGGTTGATCGGCAGAAACGGCGCGGGAAAATCTGTCCTGTTCAAGCTCATTTTAGGCGAACATCAGCCGCTTACGGGGGTGATCAAGGTCGGGAACAGTACACGAATTGGCTACTACGCGCAGCAGCACGAAACGCTGAACGCCTTCGCTGACCGCACCCCGATTGAGCTTGTGCGCGATCTGGTCGCGGTGGACGAAGGCGGCGCGGTGCATCATCTGCTGAAGTTCGCGTTTACCTATCAACAGACCCGCCAGCCGATCCGCACCTTCAGCGGCGGCGAACGATCTCGCTTGCAGCTTCTCGCGCTCGTGCTGCAAAAACCGAATCTGCTGCTGCTGGATGAGCCGACGAATAATCTTGATCTCGCCTCCGCCGAAGCGCTGGAAAATGCGCTCGATGAATTTGAAGGCGCGATCCTGACGATTTCGCATGACCGCTATTTTCTCGATCGCATCGTGGATCGGATTGTCGAGCTTGAGGACGCCACGCTGTACGAGACGGTCGGCGGCTATCACGATTATGTCCGTCAGAAGGCGGCGCGGCTTGCTGCTGAACGCGCTCGACGGGAACGCGAAGCCGCGAAGAAGAAGAAACAGAAGGCGTAGTCCACTCCACTTGCTCAATCGCGCTGAGCACGTCTCAGCCCCTGCCCCTCTCCGTTCACAGAGAGGGGCAAAAACCCTGTTCTCTATACCTTAAGTGTCTGTGAATACAGCCACATCAGGCACGCGGATCACCCCCTCTCTGCCAGCGGAGAGGGGGCTGGGGGGTGAGGGCGATCTTGGCAAGCTCAAGTTGAAGCTCGGACAATCCTTCGGGGGGTGAGGAGC
>CALBRY010000417.1 GCA_937927665.1 uncultured Chloroflexota bacterium | reverse complement strand
TCGCGGGGAAGATAACCCCTCCCCCGACCCCTCCCCGCTGAAGCAGGGAGGGGAGAAAGCAGGGCGGACGCAATGCCTGAGTGAATAGGACAGGGCAACAAAAGAATAGGACGGGGCAACAAAAGAAGAGGACAGGGCATGCCCTGTCCCTACAGATGATTTGAGGGGTTGCCGGGCGCGAAACAATCTGCTAAATTATGTAGAGTGCTCTATTTATGTGGAGAGGTGATGTGGGCAAAGGTGAAGCGACGAGAGCGCGGCTAATCGAAAAGACGGCTGAACTGATCACGGTGCAGGGTTATCACGCGACGGGATTGAATCAGATCACGCAGGAGAGCAGCACCCCGATGGGATCGCTGTATTATCACTTTCGCGGCGGAAAAGATGCGCTGGTCGGCGCGGCGATGGAGGCGGGGGGAAGCCTGATCGCTGGCGCACTGACGGCGGCATTTTCGAGCGCGCCGGATATTCCCTCGGCTGTGCGGACGCTCGTTCACCTGCTGGCGGAACAACTTGAAAACTCCGGTTTCCGCAAAGGATGCCCGATTGCCACGGTCACGCTCGAAACCGCCGCCGAAAATGGCACGATCCAGAAAACAGCGCAGATCATCTATCAGGGATGGCAGGCGCAGATCGCCGCCTTTCTCGTCACATTCGGGTATTCCGAACCTGCTGCCGCTTCTGCCGCACGGTTTGCGCTTGTCGTGATCGAAGGCGGGCTGCTGCTCAGCCGCGCCGAACACAGCACCGCGCCGCTCACGGACGCGGGCGAACACCTGATCGTCTACCTAACGTCTCGATCCGAAGGAGCATAATGTACGAGGTCGCGCCAAATGTATATCTGCTGCGGGGAATGCCGGATTATCTTGTTAATGTCTATCTCGTCGGGGATGTGCTGATCGATGCCGGGACGCGGATGGCGGCTCCCGGTCTGCTGCGTCAGTTGAAAGGACGCAAACTGTCTCTGCACGCCTTGACCCATGTTCACCCTGATCATCAAGGGGCAACGAAAACCATCTGCGAGACGTTCTCCGTGCCGCTGGTGTGTGCTGCATCAGAAGCGGCTGCGATGGAGAGCGGCGACATGCGTTCCCAGATTCCGCGTAGCGTGGTGACGCAACTGCAAGATGTTTTCTGGACGGGTGCGGGGTATCCGGTCGATCGAGGGCTGGTAGAGGGCGATCAGGTGGGCGGATTCACGGTCATCGAAACGCCGGGGCACAGTCCCGGACATCTCGCCTATTGGCGCGAATCGGATCGCACGCTGATCGCCGGGGATGTCGCGCGGAATATCAACTTCACGACATTAAAAACTGAATTAGGGGAACCTCCGGCATTGTTCACCCTCGACCCGGCACAAAACCGCGCATCACTGCGAAAGCTGGCAGAACTGCGCCCGCGCACGGTGTTGTTCGGGCATGGTCGCCCTCTGCTCGATGGTGCTGCCTTCGTGGAGTTTGCCGCTGGCTGAACCCGATCAAAAAAGGCGAAGGAATGCGCCTTCGCCTTTTGTTTCTCTCACAAAATCCCGTGTTACGCGATCGAGCCGCTCGACGGGTTGCGCCAACTGGAGAGCAGTCCACCCGTACTCGGGCTTCCTGTCGGGCGCGGAGCGAGGAATTCGTTCGTGCCGTATGCCGATGACCAGATCACGAACGTGTTGACGATCACGAGCAAAATCGCCATGAACGTATCGGGTTCTTTGGCGACGGCGAGTTGATGCCCGATTGAGAGCAGGAGCGCAACCGCCAGCGCGATAATCGAGACGACATTCGAACTCAGCTTGATGATGCGCCCCAATCCATTGGCGATCAACAGCGTGACGACTGCCATGACTGGCACGGTGAACAGGCTTTCACGGCTGTAGAGAACCGATCCAGCAGTCCCATCCTGCGCGAAAGCAGGCATTGTGAAAATGATCGTGGCTGCAATGAAGAGTGCGATGACGATCAGCAAACGGAGAGCAAAGGATGACCGATTCATGACACAATCCTTTCAAGTTTGCGTGACTTTTGTAATCGCCGCATTGCGTACATGACTCATTGTAAGCCAAATCGCAAGGCGCACCGCGCCAAAATCGAAAAAAGCTGTCAAATTGGTGAAAAACATAAACAAAATCCGAGCCGTTCTCACGAATAAGCGCGCCCGCACCCCTCAAATCTCCAACTGCATCGCGTAGGTTCCGCCTAACGCGATCAAGTCGTCATGCGTGCCTTGTTCGCCGATTCCGTTGTCCGTCAGGACGATGATCCGCTGCGCGTTCCGCACGGTCGATAAACGATGCGCGATCACCAGCGTCGTCCGGTTGTGGGTCAGCTTCTCCAGCGAATCGCGGACGGCTTTTTCGCTTTCGTTATCCAGCGCGCTGGTTGCTTCGTCAAAGATGATCACCGCCGGGTCTTTGAGAAACACACGGGCGATGCTCAAGCGCTGTTTCTGACCGCCGGAGAGCTTGACACCGCGCTGACCGATATCCGTATCGTAGCCATCCGGCAGCATGCTGATAAAGTCGTGCGCGTTCGCCTTTTTCGCCGCATCGATGATCGCTTCCCGGCTGGACTCCGGGCTGCCATAGGCGATATTTTCCGCCACTGTTCCGGCGAACAGGTAAACATCCTGCTGCACGATGCCGATCTGACTCCGCAGTGAGCGCAGCGTTACCTCGCGGATATTGCGCCCATCGAGCAAGATTTCGCCGCCGCTGACTTCGTAAAAGCGCGGGATCAACGAACACAGCGTCGTTTTTCCCACGCCGGATGATCCGACGAGCGCGACATACTCCCCGGCGGCGATCGTCAACGAGATGCCTTTCAGAATATCAGGCTGATCGGCTCGATACCGAAAGCTGACATTTTTGAACTGAATATCGCCTTTCACGTGCGTTAGTTCCGCCGCGCCGGGGGCATCTTTGATGTCCGGCTCAACTTCCATGATTTCCATAAAGCGGCTGAATCCGGTCACGCCTTCTTGCAGCAGGCGCGCGATATTGAGCGCCCGCTGGATCGGTTCGATCAAGATGCCGACGCACAGCAGATACGTCAGCAGATCGGCTAAATCGAGCGAAGATTGGGTGATCCCCACCGCGCCAACGACGATCACCGCGATCGTGATCAATTGGATGAGCGCTCCCATCCCGCCGGAAAAATATGCCTCGCTCAAGTACCCCTGCCGCCGACTCTCCAAAAAGCGGTTGTTTTCGGTGGCAAACTTTCGGGTTTCGATCGCCTCGTTCGTGAACGACTTCACGACGCGAATCCCCGCCAGCGTATCTTCTACCTGCGCGTTGATATCGCCGATTCTGTCCCGACTGCGCCGCAGCGCGATGTTCATCCGTTTATTGAAGTAAAACGAGTACGCCGCCATGATCGGGATGAACAGGAAAATGATTACCGTTAGCCCGACATTGATATTCAGCAGGATGATCAACACGCCGGTGAATTTCAACACGGCGATCGCAAAATCTTCCGGTCCATGATGATAGAGTTCGGAGATCGAAAACAGGTCATTGGTGATGCGCGTCATCAACTGCCCGGTTTTTTGCTCGTCATAGAACCGGAATGACAGCTTCTGAAAATGTTCGAATAGATCGCGGCGCATATCGCTTTCCATGCGCGCCCCCATCAAATGCCCTTGATAATCGACAAACATGTTGCACAACGTTTGAACGATCACCAAGCCGATCATGATCGCGCCCACGAGGAAAATTTGATCGAGCGCAGCGGGAAGATTCTGGGTGATGTATCGGGCACAGAGGGGGAGGATCAGCGTCACTGCCGATACCACGAACGCGCACACCAGATCGGCAGCCAACAGCCTGCGATAGGGGCGGTAGTACGAAAAGAATTTCTTGACGCGTGAACTCAAACAGCCACTCCAACATTTTAGGTCAAGACCATTCTAAACGGGTCACAGCAGACCATCAAGCCCGAATACGGATGTGGATATGACCCCTCAGCTGCGCCAGCGGGGAGGGGTCGGGGGAGGGGTTACTTCTCCCCTCCCTGCGCTGCAACAGGATTTATTCGTAATAAAAGCCGTGACCGCCGCAGCGCTGACATCGGACGTTATGCGTCCCGATGCTGCCTTTCCCCTTGCAGGCGGGGCAAACTGCGTTGCGATCGGTGCCGCTGCCGAGACAGTTGTAGCATGGCTTAGGCTCGACATGAGAACCCGCTCCGTGACAATCGGGGCAGGTGGTCGCCTTTTGCTCAGCAAATCCGGGTCTAAATTGGGGCACAGGACGCGGAATCGGTGCGTCCGACGGCTCTGGGCTTGTCGTCGGGCGGACTTCGGTCATGTGACAGCGAGAACACACCCGTTCGTCGGCGCGGGTTCCCGGTTTCACATGCCATTCACCAAATTGATGCTTAACCTCATCACTTTTCTCGTGTCCACAGCGGACGCACGTCACGAAGGTGGCACAGTCTCCGCTGGATTTATAGGCGGGGCGACCGTAATTGTGTTGGATGCGCCTCTCCTGATCGCCGCAGCGCTTACACTCCATGACCTGATTGCACTTGTCCGGCGCAATATACTTCCAATCGCCGTAGGTATGGCTGACTCGCGTCTCATCCTGATCGCCGCAGCGCGTACATTCGCTTACCTGATCGCATTTGTCCGGCTTAACAAACCGCCACTGATAGGTATGACTAACCTTGTGCGTCTCGTGTTTACAGGCTTCGCACACCTGCACCATATCGCATGACCCTTGACGCACATAACGAAACTCGCCTTTGTGCATCCCAACCGCACAGCCAATTTTGCGAAACAGTCCCATCATGATCCCTTTGTGTGCAGCAATGTAATATTTGATCACATTTTAGACACTTTTTCGACACAAATGAACCGCACCCGCATAGATGACCTTATATCCCGTTCGGGGTAAGCTTAAAGACAACAGGACATAATCGAGCGCAAAGGACTCTCAGATGGCGAGTGGACAGCGGATAGCGATGCTGATCGACGGTGATAACGCACAAGCATCGCTGCTCGACGAAATGCTGGCGGAAGCGAGTAAATACGGCGTGGTGACGATCCGCCGCGTATATGGCGATTGGACAGAACCGGAGATGAAAGGCTGGAAAAGTGCGCTCCATACGCACGCCTTCCAACCGATTCAGCAGTTCCGCTACACGGTGGGCAAGAACGCAACCGACAGCGCGATGATCATCGATGCGATGGACATTTTATATACCGCCGGAGTAGACGGTTTTTGTCTTGTTTCCAGCGACAGCGATTACACGCGGTTGGCGACACGAATCCGCGAGAAAAATCTATTTGTGATGGGAATTGGCAAAGGGAACACGCCGCGCGCCTTCGTGAATGCGTGTGATGTGTTCGTGTATACCGAAAATCTGGAAGCGGCGAGCGAACGAAAAGCGGAATCCGCTCGAACAGGCGCGCAGAGCGCCGGATCAGGCGCGGCAGGAAATGCAGAACTGCCCGCGTTTTATCCGCTTTTCCGCACCGCATTCGAAGTCGTGGCGAAAGGCAACGGTTGGGCGCATCTGGGCAGTCTGGGAAATAAACTCCGCCAGCTTGATCCCGGCTTTGATCCGCGCACCTATGGCTATCGTCAACTGCTGACGCTGATCCGGTCGCATCCGGCGCTGTTCGAAATCCGCCGCCCGAAGAAGAAACAGCAGAGCGGTGGATCATCGCCCGTGTATGTGCGGCTGGTCGAGCGGGGGCGCTAAGGAGAACCTTGATCCATGCTGCGCCCGCTGATCCGGCTTACGTTTGTACTCGTGATCGCCGCCATGACTGCCGTGTTCGCCGCCCGGGTGATCGGTGACGCGCAGCCGCCGCGCGCATGGCTGACATGGGAGGCAAGCGGCGCGAACGGCGTCCTTGATATTTACTTGTGGGATAACCGCAGAATTGTGAATTTGACCCGCGATCCTGAAGGCTGGGAATTCGATTTTGCATGGTCTTATGATGGGCGGCTGGCGTGGCAGACTCAGCACTTAGACACGAATGATGTGTATATATGGGATGGCAGCATTCACGCGCTGACCCGGTATGCGGACACGCCTTACGCGACGAAAGATGGGACGCTGGCATGGTCGCATGATGGACGGCTGGCATGGGCGATCAGCACCGCAGGCGAGTCCTCGAACGAGGTGTATCAATGGGATGGCACGGCGATCCAGTATGTTTGTTCCAGCCCCGGACGGGTGCTTGATCTGATGTGGTCAGCCGACGGGCGGCTGGCATGGACCTTCGAGGTCAACGAAACTCGTGAAATTATCGTCTGGGATGGGCGAGACGACTGTCTGAACATTGGCAGCACCATCAGTTACAACCCGGTCTGGTCAGCCGATGGGCGATTGGCATTCATGCGCCGGGGATCGGACAGTGAAAGCGAAATCTACGTGTGGGATGGCGAAAATACGTTGAATATCAGCCAGCACCCCGACCGAGATAGTAACCCGCAGTGGTTAGCCGATGGGCGGTTGGAATGGAGTTCGGGACTTCCCGGCAGCGGCGATATTTACAGTTGGGATGGTGAATTCGTTACCAGCCGCCATGTTGAAACATCCCCCGATGATATTGTGCATGAATCATCCCCGGATGGACGCTCGCGTTGGGAGATTGACCCCCGCCGCCGATCGGTGTTCAGCCTTTGGGAGGGCGATACACCTGTGCTGGTTGATCAACCGCTTGCGGTTGGCGGCTTTGATCTGCCGAACTGGTCACCGGAGGGAAGGCTGGCGTGGGGATGGTCAAATGCCCGTGACATTTACGGAGTCGCGGTTTGGGATGAGCAGGGTATTTTCATGGCAGCCGCTCCGGGGCTTGATTTGATCGCTCGCCTTGAGTGGTCACCGCCGATGGATTAGGAGAACTTCCCCATGCTGCACCCGCTGATCCGGTTCACGTTCGCACTGCTGATCATTTCGATCCTTTCTGTGTTCACCGCCCGCGTGATCGGTGACGCGCAGCCGCCGCACGCATGGCTGACGTGGGAAGGTGCGGATCATAGGACCCCAATCGATGTTTTCATCTCCGATGGGCGGCGAAACGTTAATCTCACCTATACGCCCAGAGCCGCCGACGCAAAGCCGATATGGTCAGCCGATGGGCGGCTGGCGTGGATCGCGTCCGGCGATCTTTTCGTCTGGGATGGCGGGCAGATTCACAAGGTGACCCATTACCAAGCGGATCGTGAATTTGCGTATACGGAAATGCCCATTGCA
>CALBRY010000416.1 GCA_937927665.1 uncultured Chloroflexota bacterium | reverse complement strand
GACATCAGGACCTTCGCCCGCTGCAAGCTGTGATTGAATGATGGTGCGGTTATCGGTATAGCTGCCCTGATACACGACGTTGATCTGAATATTCGGGTTTTGTTCAGTGAACATCGCCGCATATTCTTCAAAAATCGCTTGTGCGTTGTTCGCACTCGCTTCGGGGAAATAGAAATCAAGGGTGATCGTACCGTCCTGTGCGGCTGCGGGAACGATTGCAGTCAGCATGAACAGAGCGACGGTGAGGAAAATCACATGCTGCAAACGACTCTTCACTCTATTTACTCCTGTGATATTTGAAGGGGTGCTGATTCACCAGATGAATCGGCTGTCATTAAACCAGCATACCGTTATTCGTTTGTCAACGCACGAATCAACCTGCTTTAAGGATATTTTAGGGACTTAGGTACAACTGCGCTGTTATGCAGAGATTGATTCGAGGGCGGTCTTCAGCGGCAGGCGCACACAAAACGTCGTTCCTACACCGGGAGTACTTTCGACCGTGATTGTACCGCCTTGCGCGATCACGCTGTTCTTGACGATCATCAAGCCCAAACCCGTGCCTTCGATTTCGCGCGCATTGCTGCCGCGAAAGAATGCTTCAAACAGATGTTCAATCTCATTCGGGGGGATTCCAACACCTGAATCACTAACCCGAAGCACTGCTTCCTGATCGATCATTTCGAGCGTCGTGTCAATTTTGCTTTCTGCCGGGGAATACTTCATGCCATTTGAAAGCAGATTGTTGATGATATGTCGCAGCAGCTTCGGATCAAACAGATATATCCCCGCAATTTCGCCGGAAAATGTGAAAGTATGGCTGAGATGTGTTGACGAGAAGTCATCGACTAATTGATGACAGTATTGGGTAATCTCAACCGGGATAAGATGCGCCTCCAGCTTACCCGCGTTTGACTTGTTGATCGTCAGCAGGTCTTCCAGCAGCGCGACCATGTAATTAACCTGTGTCTGAATCGCCGCGTAATGGTGTGCGCGCTGCTCCGGTGATAAGCGCTCACCGTACATTTGCAGAAGCTGTTGGCTGGCAAGGATAATCGTGAGCGGGGTTCGAAACTGATGCGAAGCGGTATTCAGCATACTTTCGCGGGCGGCGATATTCTGCTTTTCGCGCTCCAATTCCACACGAATCCGCTCGGCGTGTGTGCGCGCTTCTTCAAGCTGGATGCGTTCGGTCTGATCAATGTAGATACTCAGAAGTGCAATTCTGCCGCCAAATTGAAGCGGCACACTTATTGTATCTGCGAAAAGCGTAGTGTTATCTTTCCGCAGCAGTTTCCAATCTAGGCTGGATTGTGCTGTTACATCGCTATCCCGCGATCCACTCATCCGCTCATACAAAATTGTGCGTGATTCCGGGGCAAGAAACTCCTCAACCAGTCGCCCAACTGCCTCTTCCACACGATCAAATCCGAGCATCAGAAGCGCCGCGCTGTTCGCAAAAAGCACGCGTGTCGTCTCGATATCCATGATCGCCACGGCAACTGGCAGCATCTCCAACAAATCGCGGTAGCGGTCTTCACTCCCTTGCAGCGCAGACGCGGTCAAATTGTGCTGGGCGATTTCTTGTGTCAGCCGGGCGCTCATCGCTTCTGCCGCTTTTTCATTGGTGATCACGCGATGCAGTGTGCGCTTCATGTTTTCATGCGAAGCCCAAAGCACTAACGCCCCTGCTACGAAAAATGCAGTGTTCCCCACCAACGACTGCAGCAGAATTGGCGGAAAACCCGCCATCACGGTTTGTACCAACGCGACGAAACTCGTGAACAGCGCGAGGATAACCGCCGCAATGCCATTCACCGTTAGTCCAACAATCAAAATAGGGATAAACAGCCACGTGAAAACGCGATCGGTCACGCCGCCGTATGGGATACTCATCAACAGCATCCCGATCCAAAGCATTCCAGTGGTAAGAGAGCCGGCTGTCCGCACATATCCGCGATGGTTGATATACAGCAGTGCGGCGCAAACCGGGATATAGGTCGCGTTG
>CALBRY010000415.1 GCA_937927665.1 uncultured Chloroflexota bacterium | reverse complement strand
CAGCCCCGTCCGCCGGACAAAATCGGCTAAGCTGGTGAACGGCGTTTCGCCGCGCACCGCGATTACATGGTTTTGTGCCACCTCACCGAAGCCTTTAACATAATTGAAGCCCAAGCGGATCGCGCCGTCCTGCACGTCGCATTTCGCACCGCTCCGGTTGATCTCGACCGGCAGCACGCGGATTCCATGATGGCGCGCATCGTTCGTGATCACGGCAGGCGACCAGAAGCCCATCGGCTGGTTGTTCAAAAGGGCGGCGGCGAAATGCGCGGGATAATTGTGCTTGAGCCACGCCGATTGATACACCAGCACCGCGAACGCCGCCGCGTGACTTTTGGGGAAGCTGTAGCCGCCGAACGCCCTCAGCGCATCGAATACGGCATCCGCGATCGCTTGATCGACGCTTTTGAGCACCGCCCCCTGCACGAAATCATCATGAAAGCTGGCAATCGACTCATGTGCGCGTTTTGAACCCAACGCGCGCCGAAGCTGCTCTCCGCGACCGGGGGTGAAACCCGCCAGATCGCGCGCGACTTTCAAGACCTGCTCCTGAAACAGCACCACGCCGAGCGTTTCTTCGAGCGCGGGCTGCAAGAGCGGATGCGGATATTTGACTTCCTCCTGACCCGCATGACGGCGCAAGTACGGATGCACCATGTTTCCCTGCACGGGTCCCGGACGGATCAGCGAGATACTCACGATCAGATCGTTGAACGTTTTTGGCTGCAAGCGTGGGAGTACCTGCTGCTGCGCCCGCGATTCGACCTGAAACACGCCAATCGTATCCGCCGCTGAAATCATCGTGTAGACCGACGGATCATCAAACGTCAGCCGCTTGAGCGCGTCGTCATCCGTGAAAACCACCTTCGCCGTATCGGCAATCGCGGAGAGCATCCGCAAGCCGAGGATGTCAATTTTGGTGATGCCCGCATCTTCGAGGCTGTCCTTATCCCACTGCACGACATACCGATCCATCATCGTGGCGGGTTCGGTCGGCAGACGGGACGCGAGCGGCGATCCCATCACGATCATGCCGCCGTTGTGAATGCCGAGATGACGCGGGAAGCCTTCCAACTGGTTGACGAGATCGATCAGGTGTGCCCACAAATCCGAGGTGCCGCGTCCGCCGAGCGCTTCTTTGAGCGCCGATTGATCGCTCAAGTCGGACTGGTAGGTGTCGAGCGCGCTGGCGGCTTTGTCGATCAGTTCCGGTGGCAGTCCCAACGCTTTGCCGACATCACGCACAGCGGAGCGCGCCCGAAACGTCACGAACGTACACGCCATCGCCGCGTGATCGTGTCCGTAGCGCTCATACACATATTGAATGACTTCTTCGCGCCGCGCCGCATCGAAATCGATGTCGATGTCCGGGACGGCGCGCCGCTCGTCGGAGAGGAAGCGCTCAAACACGAGGTTTTGCGCGATCGGGTTGACGGGCGAGATGCCGAGCGCATACGCGACCAACGAATTCGCAGCCGATCCACGCCCTTGGCAGTAAATCCCGTGTTCGACCGCATAGCGCACGATGTCCCACACGATCAGGAAGTAATTCGCCAAGCCGCTTCGCGCGATCACCGCGAGTTCGTGCGCAAGCTGGCGCTCGACTTTTTCCGTGATCTCCATGCGGCGCGTGTTCAATTCGTCATGCGCCAGCTTGACGAGAAAATCATGCGCGCTGATCCCGTCCGGGGTCGGATAGATCGGGAGTTCTTGCAAGCCGAATTCAAGCTGAAACTCGCAGCGGTCCGCGATGCGTCCCGTGTTCATGATCGCATCGGGATAGGCGGCAAAACGGCGCGCCATGTCGTCAGGGGATTTCAGATCATACTCGGCGTTGGGGCGGAGCAGCATCCACCCGTCATCGAGCGTCGTGTTGTGTCGAATGCAGGTCAAGACATGCTGCAAGCGGGCGCGATCCGGTGTGGCGTAGTGGACATTGTTGGTCGCAACGAGGGGCAGATTGAGTGACTTTGCCAGCGCCGCGCGTTCGCCGTTCAGCCACTCGTCATCGGGTAA
>CALBRY010000414.1 GCA_937927665.1 uncultured Chloroflexota bacterium | reverse complement strand
AGATCAATCGTCACCATCGGGGATACCTGCTCAACCAATCGAATGGTGAGTCAATTCTACCGCGTTTTGTGACTATTTTTTCTTTTTCTTGCCCTTTACTGCCAGATCGTAACAGTAGGTCAAGCTCTTGTTCAACCATGCGATCATCTGGTCATCATCCAGCGCGATCGATGAGGGAATCACGGCGTATTGTTTGCCTACAGGCGATTCGGGCAGCGCTTCCCCGGTGTTGAGCGCTTCGCGTCCTTCGGCGGGCAGTTTGAG
Organism: uncultured Chloroflexota bacterium; assembly: GCA_937927665.1. Taxonomy (GTDB): domain Bacteria; phylum Chloroflexota; class Anaerolineae; order Aggregatilineales; family Phototrophicaceae; genus Flexifilum. The sequence goes on along the minus strand of CALBRY010000414.1, from coordinate 30,968 downwards.
CAGAATCCATACTCTTTCTTGTTCCGCCATCAGAATCCCGAAGAACACGCCTCTGCTGTATAATCCGACTCCGCCGAACATGAAACGGTGTGAAAAATCGGGCGATTGATCCGCCTGCTGAACAAGATGCGTCAACTGCTGAAGGGTGGATTGATAAATTTCGGTCGCCATGTAAAAACTCCGAGCAGATATGTACGAATGTTCTAATTCTAACACAAAAAGGGATTCCGGAGATGGGTCTGCGCTGCGGCATTGACATGATCGAAACGGCGCGTGTTCAAGATGGCGTGGAGCGATTCGGAGAACGGTTCCTGAACCGTTTTTTCACCGCTCAAGAGCGCCTGATCTGTCAGGATCAGCCGATCCGGTTGGCGGCGCGGCTTGCGGCAAAAGAGGCGGTCGCCAAAGTGCTGGGTACGGGGATCGGGGATGTGCGCTGGATCGATATCGAAATTGGGCGCGATGAGCGCGGGCGACCCGTGCTGACTTTACATGGCGCGGGGGCAGCACTCGCCGCCGAACTCGGCTTGACCCAATGGGACATCAGCTTGACGCATACCCGCGAACTCGCCAGCGCGGTTGCTGTAGCAATGGGCGATTTCTAAAAATCGTTAATTCATCTCCTGCTGAATCCTTGATAGCATAGAGGGTATCCAAAAGGACACCTTTTCCTTCTGCGATCAGGCGATCGCCGTTCCCCAACATTGTTCTACAGCCTAACCGTCTTACTGGTAACAAGGACTGTTGTACGATGCCGAGAGAACTCCGCACACCATTTGTTGTGAGCGCAGCAGGTATCCTTCTGATTCTGGGATTCGCAGCCCTCCTCCCTTTGATCGCAAACACCAATGGCACAGATTCCGCGCTTCAGCCGCATGCCCAATGTTTGCTTTACACCCCCGCGCTGATCGGCGCGTATACCGTTTCCGATCTGATGACCGGACTCAGCTATATGGTGATCTCGCTGATGCTGCTCCTGTTTGTGAGGCAGGCGCGGCGTGATATTCCGTTTAACTGGGTGTTTTTGGCATTCGGCGGATTCATCTTCTTCTGCGGGTTAACCCATTTCTTTGACGTGATCACGTTGTGGACGCCTGTTTACTGGTCATCGGTCGGCATCCGCGCCTTGACTGCCGTCGCCAGTGTGACAACTGCGCTGGCGCTGCCGCCGCTCCTGCCGCGCGCACTCCGCATGATCGAAGATGCGCGTGCGTCGGATGCGCGCCGCCGCCAGCTTATCCATACCAATGAGCAGCTTGCCGCCGAAATCGAGACGCGCCGTGGAATCGAGCATGAGTTACGCGAATCGATCTCCCGGGAACAAACGCTGACCCAATTTCGCACGCAGGTGATCATGCGGCTTTCCCATGAACTGCGGACACCGTTAGCGATCGCGCAGACCGCGAGCGATCTCCTCAAGCAGTATTTCGACAAACTGACGCAATCGCAGCGGATCGACCGCTTGGATAAAATTCAGCAGGAAATCGCAGTGATTACGCGGCTGTTGGGGGATATTCTCACGATCGGGCATTATGCCGATCACAATGTGACGATCCAGCGTGAGCAAGTTGATCTAAGGGTGTTGGTCGCCGGGGTGCTGGATGAACAGCGCTCCGCCCTAGAATCGAGCGCAGAGCGATTCCCGCCGCATCCAATCCGCTATACCGCGCCAGAAACGGGCTGTGTTAATGCTGAAGTCGATCCGCGCCTATTCCGGGAGATTGTCGGCAATCTCCTCTTGAACGCGGCGAAATACTCACCGGAGGACAGCCCGATCACCGTGACGCTGAACTGCACACCTACCCATGCAATCCTGACCGTGCACGATGAGGGAATCGGCATTCCAGCCGACGATCAAGCGCACATCTTCGACTCGTTCTATCGTGCCGGAAACGTCGGAGAAATTCCCGGCACAGGTGTTGGGTTGGCGATTGTCAAGATGGCAGTAGAACTTCACGGCGGCAGTATTGCTGTCGAAAGTGAAGTGGGTCATGGCGCGCTGTTCACCGTGACCCTTCCATTAGCAATGAGTATGTCCTCAGGTTGAGGGAGAAACATTCGGGGGTGTTTCGCCTGTATCACCATTGGCGTAATAGTGCAGCGGGTCGATTTCGCCGGTTTCGCGGATGTGACGCTTGCGATACTCCTCAAGTTCTTCGTCCACGTTGACCCGTGCCAGCGTGACCGTCTGATCTTTTTCCGCCTCTAGCTCATTGGGGATCGGAATCCGGCGTTCAGAGAGGAAGTCTTGCAAGGCGTCGCTGAACGTCCGTGTGTCCGCGTCATCGCCCAGTTCGTCGCGCACTTCACGAATATGATCGATCATCCACAGGTAAAGATCGCCTTCGGTACGCCCCGGCGCATGCCCCAGCGCATTGTATTTGCGGATCAGCGTAACGGCAGGACGATAGACATTGTCGTACCAATCCGCCCCTGCATCCTCAAAATCGATCGCTTCGCCGTCGCGCTTTTCCAAAACGGCTTGATGCAGCGCGATATGCCCTAACAAATCTTCGTAGCGCGAAGGTTCGCTTAAGTTGATCGCCTGATGATGCGGACGCGTGATCGGTAGGTTAGTCGCATCTAGGAACAGGGCATATGCCTCCAGCGCGTCGATATCTTCATCGTCCATATCCGGACGCAGCACAAGACTGGTTGGCAGTTCCCACACATGCGCTTGAATCGTCTTGTTGCCCAACTGCTTGGCAACACTCACACGATGATTGCCATCGCGGACGAAATACACATCGCCTACCTGATACACTTCGATCGGAGAGAGTCCGATCATTCCGGTAGCGACGGCAAAAACGCGGCTCCAGCGTTCCTGCTGCACACGCTTCTTAGGGAGAAAATTGCGCGTGAATTCGCGGTAGCGTCCCACGCTTCCGACAATTTTGTCCAGATCGATATCCTGCAAGCCCTTGTAGTACTCTTCACGTAAGCGCAGCCGTGCCCGCACTTCCTCAAACGAGAGAAGCTCCGCAGGTTTGCCGCGCACAAGGTTGAACATCTCCGTCCAGAACGCACGCATACGCGCATTCTGATACTGGGACATGCCTTCCATATAACTCAACTGATCGATGTCATCGGGCATGCACATGCCTCCCCATATCCTGCTGACAGGTTAAGGCGTAACCTATGCCGGTTCCATGTCAACTTGGTACAATCAAATTGTACCCGATCCTTGTTAAATTCTTTGTGGATCGGTCTTACGTTTGTGGTTTCCCGTATTTATGAGGACTCCCAGTGGTCAAAATCATTGTCACAAACGATGACGGCATTCAAGCACCGGGTATTTTGGCGCTTGTGACAGCAATGCGCGAACTCGGCGACGTGGAAGTGATCGCGCCGATGCTGAACCAGAGCGCGACCGGACATAAAAAATCACTATTCACCGATATTCCTGTGGGCGAAGTCTCGCTCGCTGATGGCACACGCGCCCTTTCGGTGGGCGGTTCGCCTGCTGACTGCATCGCGCTTGCGGCGCTTGGCGTGCTTTCGTGGCCCCCCGATGTCGTCGTGAGCGGGATCAATCGGGGTCCCAATATGGGACAAGACATCACCTACAGCGGCACCGTCACCGCCGCATTGGAATCTGCGATTAACGGGACACAGGCGGTCGCGGTTTCATTCAACCGTCGTGATGCCAATCGCGTCGAAGATTATGCAGAAGCGGCACGGGTCGCGGTGCAGGTGGTCGCCCGCGTGCTTAAGCGAAAGCTCCCGCCGCTAACGATCCTAAATCTCAATGTTCCTTACGTCGAACGTGTGAAGGGGATTCGGCTGACGCGGCAGGGGATTCGCATCTACCAAGATGAACTAGCGCGCGACGGGAATTTGTGCCGCATCGTTGGACCGGAACCGAGCGGTTACACCGACGAAGAAGGCACAGATTTATGGGCGGTACATAATGGCTATGCCAGCCTGACGCCGATTCATCTCGATTTGACGGCACATCGACTGCTGGCGGATTTAGCAGCGTGGGATATCACGGTGTAGGCGGGGATAATTTTCACCCCGCCCATTTTCGTTAGTGAATCGAGATCACCACCGGAAGAATCAGCGTAAATGTTGAACCACTGCCGAGCGTGGTTTCGACTTCAACTTGTCCCCGGTGCGCCTTGACCGCACCTGCCGTGATCGCCAAGCCTAAGCCTGCGCCGGGGATCGTCTCGATGTTGCTCCCGCGATGAAATGGCTCGAAGATGCGCGCCAGATCATCCGGCGGCACACCAATTCCTTGATCGCTCACGCTGAGGACAGCGTTTTTGTCATCGGCGGTCAAGCGCACATGGATCGGCGTACCGTTCGGAGAGTATTTCGCCGCGTTGCTGAGAAGGCTGATCAGTGCTTGGCGGATCAGCCGCCGATCGACCGACGCGCGAATTTGATCAAATGCCGCGTTGAACGTGATCCGGTGCTTGCCCCGAAAACTCTTACCGAACTCGTGGACAATTTGGTCGCAGTAGCCCACCAGATCGGTGATTTCAGGGTCAAATTCGAGTTCGGCGCTTTCCGCCCGGCTGACCGACATTACATCCCCGATCATTTCGGTCATGTGTTGAACTTGCGTCAAGATGTTTTCCATGTACTGCGCGCGTTCTTCATCGCTGGCACGCGATCCGTATTGGTGCAGCATGTCATGGCTCAAGCGAATCAACGCCAACGGGGTACGAAGCTCATGCGACATCATGGTGAGGAAACGTTCTTTAAGGGCGCGCATCTCACGTTCTTTTTCGAGCGCAAACGCTAGTTTTTCGCGTTCTGTCCGTTCGGCTTCCAGCATTTTACGCGCGGTAATATCGCGTAAAGACGCCAGATGCGCCCGCGATTCATCCCATTCGATCTCGACAACGCGCAGTTCAACAATGCGATGCACCCCGCGTGGAGTCACGATGTCGATCTCGGTATTTTCGCCAACCACCAGCGGAAAGCCGAAGTATTCACCTGTCAACTGGGTGGGAGGTTGCGCGAACATGATCCCCGCCATCGGGTTGGCAAACCGGACAATCCCATCGCCATCGATGACGAGAATCCCATCCCCGTTGCCATGAATCAGAGCGCGAAAGTGCGATTCGCGTTCGCTGAGGCGTGTTTTCAGACGGGCGCGTTCCAGCCATATCGAAAGCCGCGCCATCAACACACGATCAGTATCCACTTCGCTCAAACCGTGCAGCGCGACCGCATCCTCCGCCCCTGCTTCGAGCGCCGCCGCGCATGCCTGCGGTGTATCCGCCGCAACAAAAATAGGTCTGTTGGGGAATAGTCGTTTTATGTCAACAAATGGTATACTTAAGTCCACCACAATTAATGAATTAGCCTCTTGTGTGGACGAAAATTGCATCAGTTGAATCTCATCCCACGAGCGGATAACCAATTCGAATGTTAACCATTCGCTCATTTTTAGGAGAGAGCGATAAAGTGGATTTCGTGCGTAATCCGCTACAATATGAAAGATTGTCGGGGTCAGTTCACCCATTGCTGCTCAATCATTTCTCAAAGTTCCCCCTTCCCTGCTTCCTTTATACCGATTTTGTCCTAACTGTGGATAGGAAATCGCTAAGTTGTTCGTAAATGCCGGAGATGACACCTAGTGGTTGCCCGCTCCGATCCATCCGTGCGGGATAAGATGGATACGATGATGAACAAACACCGACGCCTCTTTACAGGCGGCACAGAATCACCTGCACAAACGATCATCATCACTTTGCTGCTTATGGCGGCAGCGTTCGCGGCATCTACACTCTTCGCCAAGTTCACTGACGAACAGCCAATCATGATTTTCGCAGTGGCAGCCTTAACCGCGATCCTGTGGCGTGGTCTGCTGGGTGGGATAATCGCTACTTTCATCACAGTCGTTTGTCTGGTCTATTTCTTCACGATGCCGCGCTTTTCACTGAGCATCTTGGATGGCGGAGAGGTATTTTCGATCATCCTGTTCGCGATATGCGCGCTCACCTTGAGCTGGATTGAAGAAAAGCGCCGTGATGCCCGCTCCGAACGTGAGCGCTTGGATACACGTCTGCAAGCGCTTCAGGAACTTGCGTTGTCACTCTCACAAGCGCTGACGCCCGCTCAGGTTGCCCGCGTAATTCTGACACGCGGCATTGATGCGCTCGGCGCAAGCGCGGGATCGGTGGTGGTGATGGACGACGACGAAACGACGTTAGAAATCCTCGCAACGATCGGCTATGACGAAAAACTCGTCAGTCAGTGGATGCAGTTTCCGGTCGATCATCCTTATGCACCAATCGCCCAATGTGTGCGCGAAAAGCGGCTTGTCTGGTATGGCTCGGAATACCGCGCTTACTCCAAAGACTTGACGCACAAATCATGGGCGGCGATTCCGTTCGTGGTCGATGATGAGGCGATCGGCGGCATGGGCTTGAGTTTTGCTCACGAGACGCCATTCGCTCCCGCTGATCGCGAATTTGCTTATGCACTTGGGAACCACTGCGCGCAAGCACTCCAACGTGCCCTTCTCACCGACCGCTTGAAACAAAGCGCCGCGAACGAAGAACGTCAGCGTTTGGCGCGTGATCTCCATGATGCAGTGAGTCAATCACTGTTCGCGTCCACCAACATCGCCGAAGCACTGAGCCGCACATGGCGCGAGAATCCGGAAAGCGCCGAAGCATATCTCGATGAATTAGTCACGCTCAACCGGGGCGCGCTGGCGGAGATGCGAACGCTCCTGCTTGAACTGCGCCCGGATTCGATCACACGTTACAAACTGCCCGATCTGCTGCGTCAGCTTCTAGATGCTGCCCGTTCGCGCCGGAGTATTCACGCCCAGTTCGAAATGGACACGCCCGATCAACCACTGCCGCCGGAAACACATGTCGCGCTGTATCGCATCGCACAGGAAGCCATCAACAATGTGATGAAGCACAGCGACGCGAGTCAGCTTGTGGTGTCGTTCACATGCCGCGAAAACTCGATGAACCTGATCGTGCGAGACAACGGAAAGGGCTTTAACCAATCCGACGAGCGCGGCGGTTTGGGGATGGGAACGATGCGGGAACGGGCACAATCCATCGGTGCGGCGCTCACGGTAAGCAGTCAACCGGGGACGGGGACAACCGTCGAAGTCGCGTGGGGACGGACACACTAACAAAAACAAACCGCAGAGGAGGCAGAGATCACAGTGAGAAATTTCTCTGTGCAATCTCTGCGTCTCTGCGGTTCAGCGCGCAGCATCGAAACGTACTGCCCTCTTTAACGAAGAGGATTATGGATCAAGTCTCAGTCCGTTAACGTAAACACTGTGAGTTCGTACCAGCCACTATCGGACGAATTCCCGGATGCGCGTACTTCGATCGAATGATCCGGGTAGGGCAGTGTTAGGTCGAGCCTCACATAATCCCCCGTCTGTTCATCATTGACACCATGTCCGTAGATAATCAGATCCAACATCCGGTATTGAGTATCACTTGAGGCAGTGATGTAAAGTCTTGTGTTACTTTGCCCCATGATGTGAAAAACATGTGCACCTTGTGGTGGCAAGAACCCGCGAATAACCTGACCTTGATGCAAGGTGGGCCAGATACTTAATAGGTAGCTGCCGTTCAGGGCAGTACCGGTGCTGTTGACATCGATGAAGTACACACCATTCGCGGGAATCACGAGGTCAATTCTGGCATCCGTCTGGGAACCTGCTTCTACCCAACTGTTATCGTCCACCGCGATCTGACCATAGCGGTTATACAGCCCCAAAACGGCATCAAAATCATCACTGTGCAGCAGCAAGGTGATTTGATCCCCTTCATAGCCATAAAAGGCATAATTGTCGTTGGTTCTATTTCGGCTGGTGTGGTTGATATGCTGCCCGTAGAAAAGCCCCGGCTGCATGGAAAGCTCATAAGCACCGGAGCTTGAGGAATCGAAAGCGCTCACCGCAAGGTAATAGTTCCCTAGGGAACCGGTGAAAACTGTGATGAATGCTGCGTCGAGTTCGCCAAAACCATCATCATCAGATGCGACGGAAATATCATCGTGATACAAGGTCAGCACAATATCAAAATCGGCACTGTGTCCGATGATAACCGCTTGCTCGAGTGCGCTGGCACTAACCGACCAATATTCCACTTCTCCTGCTTCTAAGAAGCCCGATGTATTCTCATTCATGGAAATCACGCCTGCTTCTTGAGCGAAGGTCGTGGGAGCGCCTAACAGCGAAAAAACAAACACCGCGATCGCAGTAACTGCAAACAATCGGCTGCACATAGACTTGCCTCCACACTTGGGGAGAAAGAAACTTCAAGCCATATACATCTTCAGCATGGCTTGCGGGTGGCAGCAGGTCAAGTTGCATGCAGCATTAGATGAGAGTTGACAAACGTAATATCGTTCTGCATTGTGATAAGCAAATACGCTACGGCAGCGCCGTCTCTACAGGGGAAACCGCAGAGTTTGGACTTATTTTTGTGGGGAACAAAAAAGGACACGCCCTTGTGAGCGTGTCCTCTTTATATCGGGGTTGCAGCGTTACGCGACGTCGTTCGATTGATTCTGTGCTGCGCGCACCGATGCCGCGAGCGATCCCATGATTTCTTCGAACATCGGACGATCGATCGTCTCCTGTTCCATCAAAACCTGAGCGATCCGCTCGAGCTTGTCCCGATGTTCGAGGATCAAGTTCTTGGCGCGGGTGTACTGCGTCTGCACAATACGCTTGACTTCGTGATCGATTTCTTCGGCTGCCTGTTCGCTGTAGTCGCGCTGTTCGTACAGGTCACGCCCTAGGAACAGCGAACCCGTACCGCCGCCAAATGTGCGCGGTCCGAGTGCTTCGCTCATACCATACTGTGTGACCATGTTACGAGACATCGCCGTGCAGTTTTGCAGGTCATTCGATGCGCCTGTTGTGAAGTGATTGAAAACGACTTCCTCAGCGGCACGTCCACCCATGCCAACACAGATTTCATCTTCAAATTCTTCACGCGAACGCATGAAACGATCTTCTTCCGGCAAGCCCATCACGTAACCGAGCGCCCGACCACGCGGAATGATCGTGATCTTGTGCGCGGGAACGGCATACTCCAACAGGTGACGCATCAGGGCATGACCGCCCTCGTGATACGCCGTGATCTTCTTTTCTTTGGGAGAAAGGATGCGCGTTTTGCGCTCCGGTCCCATGATCACGCGCTCCATGCTCTCCTGAAGGTCATTCATGGAGATCGATTTCTTGTTGCGCCGTGCGGCAAGGATCGCCGCCTCGTTGATCAGGTTCTCAAGGTCAGCGCCGCTGAACCCGGGGGTGATCTTGGCGATAATCTCCAGTTCCACATCGGCGGCGAGCGGTTTCCCACGCGCATGCACCTTGAGGATCTCGTGGCGACCGCGCAGATCGGGATTATCCATCACGACTTTACGGTCGAAACGACCGGGACGCAGCAGCGCCGGATCAAGGATGTCCGGGCGGTTGGTCGCTGCGATAATAATGACGTTCGTACCCGTTTCGAAACCGTCCATCTCGACCAAAATCTGGTTGAGGGTCTGTTCGCGCTCGTCATGACCGCCGCCCAAGCCCGCACCGCGATGACGACCGACCGCATCGATTTCATCTACGAATACGATCGCCGGGGCTTCCGCTTTGGCGCGCTCGAACAAGTCACGGACGCGGCTTGCACCGACGCCGACGAACATTTCGACAAATTCCGAACCGCTGATACTGAAGAACGGTACGCCTGCTTCGCCCGCGACTGCGCGCGCCATCAGCGTTTTACCTGTTCCGGGCGGACCGACCATCAAGACGCCTTTAGGAATGCGCGCCCCGAGGCGGATGAATTTTTCCGGCTCTTTGAGGAATTCGACGACTTCAGCAAGCTCTTGCTTCGCTTCTTCAGCGCCCGCCACATCAGCGAATGTCACCTGTGGGCGTTCCATATCACGGACGACACGTGCGCGGCTGCGTCCAAAGCTGATCGCTTGATCCTGCCCGCTGCGGACACTTCGCATCATGCGCCACAACAGCCACACGATCAAGAGCGTGGGAATAATGGCAATGAACAACTGGAACAAAAGTCCGGTTGTGGTATCGCCCGCGCGTTCGCTGTATTCGACGCGCTGCCACTGCTCCGCGTTGACGCCGTAACTTTCCATGATCAGGAAAATATTGCTCTGCGGCTCTTTATAAGCATATGCTTGCCCGCCATTACGCAGCGTGACGAATACATCCGTTCCACCGCGCACCAGCACTTGTTCAACTTCACCCTCGCGGATGTACGATGCCAGATCATCCAGCGTGATCGCCGTGCCACGCGGGATACTGCTTGGCTGCGAGAAGATGATAATGAACAGGATCAGGATGATCACGGCGGCGATCAACCAGAGGCGCTGTGTATTTCGATTCCCAAAAGGGGAAGGGGTCGGGGTCGGGGACTGCTGCTCCGGTGGTTTGTTGCTCACACTCGTGCTTCCTTCATCTCTTACGGGAGAGTGTTCATGATTATACCACAACCGTTTACGCGCCATACAACCTAGCCGAACGGGGAGTGAGGAGGTTCATCGGTTGTTCATCTAGCCCGTTGTTTACAAGTATTACGCGAATTTTTGCAGGTGTTTATGCTTATGAAAATTCGTTCAGACAGTTTTCATAGCAAATTCAACTGAGAGTCCAGTGCAAAATTCCGGGAACTGTTACAATACGTTTATCTTTTTCATCCAACAGGAATCATCATTCTTCGGCTTATTTTGGAGTCAAGCCATGCAGAAAGTGAAATGTCCCTTCGGGGAGCACATGATTGACGAGAATTCCAAGATTTGCCCGATCTGCGGAAATCTGCTTTCGGACAATTGGAGTCGCACTCGTGTTCTTTCGGTGGATGACGACGAGCCAACCATGCCCCGGTTCGGCACATCTTTCTTTAATACCAAAATGATGCTGCATTTGCGTGTGCGTGGAACCGATAAAGCCTTCACGATTGCCGCCGATACCCTCAGCGAAATCGTGATCGGGCGTGCTGACCCGGATAAGCCGGAAAGCTCGTTTATAGATTTATCGCCTTACAACGCGCTGGAAAAAGGTGTCAGCCGCCGTCATGCCAAGCTGATCCGCCGCGAGGCGAATACGCTGCATGTTTCCGATATTGCCAGCGCCAACGGCACGTTTTTGAACGGACAACAGTTGATCCCGAATCAAGAGCGGATTATCCGTAATGGTGACGAACTGCGGCTCGGAACACTGGTTTTGCTGGTCGAATTTACGCGGCGCAGTTCAGCAATCAAGTGATTCGCGCGATCTTGGGGTACAATTCGCTCCACCGGAATTGCTGACATAATGGGCGTGTACGGTGGAGCGGACAGAACGATCGAATGAGCAGTGGCTTGCAGACCTGCGTGGAGACTCCGAAACGCAGGCGCAAGCAATCGCAGACTTGAAGGATCGGCTTCAGCGCGGGATATTTTATTATCTCAGCCGCGAACGCAGCGATCTTCAGCATCTTTCTCATCACGAAATCACGCAGATGGCGCAAGACCTCGCTCAAGACGCAACCTTGCGCGTGATTGCGAATTTAGGCACGTTTCGCGGCGATAGCCAATTCACCACATGGGCGACACGGATCGCCGTGCGGGTGGCAATTAGCGATTTACGCCGCGCACGTTATAAAGATTTCAGCCTCGATGATCTGACCGCTGATGGCGATGTCGTCAGCGCGACAGCGAATCCGATCACGAGCGATAAACCCCTTTCCCCCGAACGCTCTGCCGAGCGTGCCGAAGTTCTCAACCGCATCCAATCAGCCCTTAGCGACGTGCTCACCGAACGCCAGTTTCAGGCATTGGTGGCGACCGCCGTCAATAATGTGCCGCTGGAAATCGTCGCGGATCAAATGGGAACGAACCGCAACGCATTGTATAAGCTGATCCACGATGCACGCCGAAAACTGCGTACACATTTTCAGCAGCAGGGGCTTTCGATGGATTACATGCTCAACTTGTTTGGGGAATAGCGTAAGATTGCTCGATTCACGCTCATCCAGATCAATAGATTAACAGGCAGTAGGGATAAAGCAGCAATGGCGGATGAACAGAATCGCCACGTCGAAAAGCTGATCAAAACGATCTTCGATACACACGCCGATGGCGTGATTGACTGTGCAAGCTGTGATGAGCATCTTTGCCGCTTGGCAGAGTTGGTCAGCAGCGGCGCCGATTTATGCGCGCTGATCCCGGAAGTCGAGGCGCACCTCAACTGCTGCCGCGACTGCAAAGAGGAATGGGATGCACTGCTTGCGATCATGCGCGCCGAGCAAGCAGGGTTGCTCAAGGACAGTGATGCATGATTGAGTTAAAAGTCGAAAGTTAGAATGTCGAGCGGTTCCATACACGTCACTTTTTAACTTTCCCTTTTAACTGATGGATAGTGCCTGCTCCATTCCAACATCGTTATTACATGTTATACGCCATAGCACGAGGGACGCTCCGAGATGAAGAAGGTACGTGTTGCAATTATTGGATCGGGTCCTGCCGGGCTGACCGCCGCGTTATATGCCGCGCGCGCCGAGTTAAGCACGGTGGTGATTACCGGACCGCAGTTCGGTGGTCAAATTGCCACCACTCATGAAGTTGATAATTTCCCCGCCTTCCCCGATGGAATTACGGGTCCTGAACTCACCGAGCGTATGAAAACACAGGCGGAAAAGTTCGGCGCGGAATTTCTGTGGGACAGCGTGACCGCCGTTGATTTCGCCAGCGGTTCACCGTTTTTGATCAAAACATACAGCGAAGAAATCTCGGCTGATGCGGTGATCGTCACGATCGGCGCGAGTCCGCGTCACCTGAACATTCCCGGCGAAGTCGAATACACCGGGCGCGGCGTAAGCTACTGCGCGACGTGCGATGGCGCATTCTACCGCAATCGTGAAGTGATCGTCGTGGGCGGTGGTGACAGCGCGCTGCAAGAGGCAATCTTCCTGACCAAGTTCGCCAGCACGGTGACGATCGTTCACCGCCGCGATGAACTGCGCGCCAGCATCGCGCTGCAAACCAAAGCGAAAGCAAACCCGAAAATCCGCTTCATCTACGATACCGTGATCGATGAAGTGAAGGGCGAAAACAGCGTGACGACGGGTGTCGTTCTCCGCAACGTCAAAACCGACGAGAAGCGCGATATGCCGGTTGACGGCGTGTTTATCTTCATCGGTTATGACCCGAACAGCGCAGTTTTCGGCGGTCAGCTTGCGCTTGACGAACAGGGCTACCTGAGCGTTTCGGCGGATCACCGCGCCAGCGTTGAAGGCGTGTTTGCGGGCGGCGAAATTCACGATCAAACCTTCCGGCAGGCGATCACCGCCGCCGGTCAGGGATGCGCCGCCGCGCTGATGACAATCAAATGGGTGGATGACCGCGAAACACTGCAACCGCTCGATAACGTGCAGCCTGTCGCACAGGCGTAAAAGAAGAACATCAACGCAAAACAGCTTGAACCGCAGAGAACGCAGAGAAAAGGGATTGATCCCTCTGCGTCCTCTGCGGTTTTTGTTTTCTAGGTACGTTGCGTTATGCCCGCTTTGGGAGCAGATCAGGCGCTTTGGCGAACATGCCCGCCGCGAACGCAACTGCGAGGGCAACGACCCACGCCAGCGCCACGCTGATCAGCGCCCATGTCACACGCTCGGCATCGTTGGCAAATGGGATTTCAAACACCATGCCGCTGAACGAAATGAAGAAGTGGAATCCCACGCACCCGAGCATACTGCCGCGTGTTTTGTTGTACAGCGCCGCCAGCATGACGGCATAGGCAGTCAAGAGCGCCGGACCGAGCAGCAGGATCAGCGCCCATTTGGTCGTGCCTTCCTGAGCGATCCCGATGTAGTCCGCGAAGCCGTGCCAAACACCGCCCCACACCAAGCCGACGATCAGCGCGGAGACGAACGGCGAAAAGCGCTTCTGCAGATGCGGTTGCATGAAACCGCGCCAGCCGAATTCCTCGATAAATCCGGCGGTCACGCCGAGCATCAAACCCATCGGCAGACGTTCGGCAAAATTGATCGCCACGCTGCCGCCGAGCATCCCATACGCGGCAAGCTGCACGAGGTTAATCAACAGGGGGATCACGATCATTAAGCCCCACACGCCCATCCGCCAAAGACCGAGGCGGCTGTACAGTGCGCGGAGACTACCTTTTCCGTAGATCACCCGTGTGCAAATGATCGACGCAAATGTCGGACCAATCAAGCCGAGCATCATAAACCCGAAAGCGGCAGGTTTCATCGGCTCGTCAAAAAGAGTTCCGGCGGGGGTGACCGTCAAGATCAAACCCCAGAAGAAGAACGACCAGAGGAGCGTTAACACGACGTAGCTGAGGACAGGGCGCTGGCGCGCGGTGCGGGTAAGCCCGTTCATAATGGTTGTGGTTCACCTTGAGCGTGTAAAAGAAGGGTAGGAACGCGGTATAACACTCTCCAGTATGCGACGATTCCACCCTGATCCTTTGATGACATTCCTCATTAAGCCGCCGTGTGAAACGTGCTGAACGCTAAAACTCACTCCCGTAGGCTTGTCCGATATTGCTCTCCGTTCACAGAGAAGGGCAAAAACCCATGCCTCAGACCATGATGAGGTACGGGCTTGCATTAGGCTCCCGTTTGACGCTGGATCGTGCGTGCGCTGAGAAGCACGAACAGCACCGCAAACCCGATCAGCGTCAGCACATACGGCGCAATCTGCACCAGATCAAATCCCTTAATCATCACATCGCGCAGCGCTTGATTAGCATGTGTGAGCGGCATCAACCATGCGATCGGCTGTAACCAAGCAGGCATCGCACTGATCGTCCAGAATGCGCCGGAAAGCAAAATCTGGGTGACAGTGACCAGCGGGATAAACTGCACGACTTGAAATTCACTGCGGGCGAACGTGCTGAAAAAGATTCCGAGATTGACCGCCATCAACGCAAGCAGAATCTCCACCAGAAATACCACCAGCAGACTCCCCGCGTAATGCACTTCAAGCACGAACACTGTATAGCCGAGAATAATCAACGACTGCGCCAGCGCGAACAGCGAAAAGCCGAGCATGTAGCCGATCACCAATTCAAGGCGGCTGATCGGAGTCGTCTGGAGGCGTTCAAGCGTGCCGGTAGTGCGTTCGCGCAAAAACGAAACGCTCGTCAAGATGAATACGAACAGGAACACGAACAATCCAATGAACGGCGGTGCGAGAAAATCGAGATTGTCGAAATCCTCACCGCCGTATAAATACGTCGCATCGATAGCGATTTCCGGCAGTGTTTGCGCGCTGATCACCGATAAGCCCGCCAGCGTTTCGATTGCCGCGCGCGTGACGATTCCCTGTAAAAACTGCGCCGCCATCGGGTTTGAGCCTTCATAAGCGACACGCAAATGGATCACGCGTTCGTCCATCACCGTCTGCGTGAACTCCGGCGGGAAGGTGATCACCGCGTCGATCTCGCTGCGCTGAAGCAGATCATCGGCGCTTTCCGGGCTGATCGTCATGATCGTGACCTGTTCGCTGACCCCCGCCATACTCGTGGTCAGGCGTTCACCCAGATTGACAAACCCGATCCCGAATCCGGCAGTCGCGCCGCTGTCCTGCTGAACGATTCCCACATCGATCGCGGTGGTTTCGGCGCGGATCAAAATGCCTGCCACCGTCAGCACCACCATCGGCACAATCAAGATCAACGCGATGGTGCGCGGGTCTGCCGCAAGCTGCGCGATCACACGCCGCGCCACGCGGATAATTCGGTTGAATGACATCGTTATACCCTTTCAGCAGCGCTCGGGCTGCCATCCGCGAAGTGAAGAAACGCTTCTTCAAGCGTGAGCGTTCCGGCACGCTGGCGAAGTTCCGCCGCCGTGCCTTCGGCAAGCAGCATACCTTCACGGACAAACCCGAGCCGATCACAGCGCTCTGCTTCGTCCATGACATGACTGGAGACGATCAGCGTCACCCCTGCTTGATTCAAGCGGCGGAAATGATCCCAGAACTGCACGCGAAGCTGGGGATCAATGCCGACAGTCGGCTCATCAAGCAGGATCAAATCAGGATTGTGAACCAGCGCGCACGCCAGCGAACAGCGCTGACGCATCCCGCCGGAGAGTTCACGCACACGGCTTTTGGCGCGGGCGCTCAAGCTGACCAGATCGATCGCCTGAGTCACAGTGCGCGCATCATTCACGCCGCAGAGCGCGGCGAAAAACGCGACATTTTGATGCACCGTCAGATCATCGTATAGGGCGGTGGACTGCGGCATATAACCGATCTGCCGCAAAATCGCTTTGTTCGGCATGACAACGCCTAAGGCGCGCACTTCCCCCGAATCGGGCGTGGTTAAGCCTAAAATCGTGCGGATCAGGGTGGTTTTGCCCGCCCCGTTGGGACCCAAGATCCCATAGGTGATGCCGCGCTCCACCCGGAGCGACAGCCCGCGCAGCGCGTGAACTCCCTTGAAGTGCTTCTGTACCGCTTGCACGGTCAGGGCATCGGTCATGCGATCTCCTTACTGCATATCGGGCGGCTGTGATGCCGCGACGCCGTATAAATACAAATTGGTGTAGCGTTCAATCCATTCGTCATTGCTCAAGATTTGCAGATAGGGCACGGCGATCCGCTGCGTGAGCGCAAACCCGACGATCAAGCTCACGATCAAGCGCAGCAGCACCAGCGGCTCGATCGGCTTCAACCCCGGCAGCGTTTGGAGGCGGGTTATAATGCCGATCAACTGCGGAATCACCCGGTCAGAGATCAAAGCGCGGGTATGCACGCTCTGAAACTCGCGCATGTCGATCTGGATCAACTCGATGTAGTCGTAATAGGTGATCACGATCGGCATCAGGCGGGTGAGCAAAATACCGATATATTCCGGCGCGGTTTCCGCTTCGATGGCTTCCATTTCCGCGATCACGGCTTCAAACGGAGCACGTTCAAGGATGAGCGCCTTAAAGATCGCCTCTTTGTTGGCGAAATGATTATAAATTCCGGCAACTGCACGCTGCCCTGCTTCGGCAGCAATATCGCGCATACTGGTCGCGCTGTAACCCTTGCTGAGAAAAAGCCGGAGCGCCGCTTGCAAAATGTGTTCGCGTGGGGATATCGGCTCGCCGCTTGACATATTATTCGCCTCGCATGTGAATGAACGATCGTTCATGTCATAACATTATACCCGGAAGCCTAACCTGTCAATGCGGGGAAATCGAAAAAACTGGAAAAGCGGGCGGTAGTGTTTTAAGAAGATCGCGGTAAGATAAACACGGTGCACATGCGGGGCATACAAACATTGACAGAAAACGCGCTCGCCCTGAGCATACTCAATTCATTGAATACACGCATCGCGGTGATTGATGATCGCGGAGAAATTTCGCTCGTCAATCATGCTTGGGTGCGCTTTGCTCAAGAAAGCGGCGATCCCGACAGCACCACCACCGGGATCGGGGTCAATTATCTGATCGCAACCCAGCGCGCGATGGAAGCAGGAGACGAAAGCGCCGAACCCGCCTTCAAGGGTATTCATGCGGTCTTGAACGGCAGTCGTCCCCAATTTGAACTGAAATACCCTTGTCATTCTCCGACCGAAGAACACTGGTACTTGATGCGTGTAACACCGCTCGTGGGCGGCGGCGGCGCGGTAATCGCACACATCGATATTACGGCACAGCATTTCGCGGCGCGCTCACAAACGCGCCATGCGCTGCAAGCCGAAGATAGGCGGCGTAGTGAGCGAGAACGCGCCGCGCTCGAAGTGATTGGGATGGACGCGGACGATACTCTGCGGGCGGAAGCGGACTTGGTAGAAGGGTATATGACCCTGCTCAATGCCGCCATCGAACGACGGGCGTTGAAAGTCGAACGGACACGCGATGGCGCGGTGCGCTCATTTGCGATGATGTTGGCGCGGCAGTCGGCAGGACCCCGCGATCTGGTGCGCCTGCATACCAAAGCGATCGCAAAAGTAACCGCCGAAATGCCGCTTCAAAAGCGTCACGTCATCTTGGAAGAAGCGCGGCTGCTGCTGCTCGAAGTGATGGGCAGTCTGGCGGGGATTTATCGGGATATGATCCTGGCAAACTTAGAACTGAAGAATATGTGAAAGGTCATCGGAGATGCTCATGAGCGAACGGATCATACTCAAGTTATATGTTGCGGGCACAACGCCGCGCAGCGAACTCGCGATCCATAATTTGCGCCAAATCCGTGCCACTTACTTGAACGATAACTTTGACCTGTTGATCATTGATGTTCTAGAAGAACCACAGCAGGCGGAAGATGCGCGCATTCTGGCGACTCCGACGCTTGTCCGCGAAGCACCACCCCCTCAGCGGCGGATTATTGGCGATCTCAGCGATCGCGAAAGAGTTTTACGCGCCTTAAATCTGGGATTGTCCGGCAGCACCACCCGGGTTGGATAAACACATCGTAGTCATATAGGCTGAAGCACCGTGGTACAACAAAACGGAATCGAAAAACTTCCTACGGGAATACCGGGATTCGATCACATCTCGGAAGGTGGATTACCCCGGCGACGCATCACGCTTGTGAGCGGGAGCGCGGGAACAGCAAAGACGGTGTTTGCCTGTCAGTTTTTGGCAGCAGGCATTCAACAGCGTGGGCAAGCAGGCGTTTTCGTCACCTTTGAAGAATCGATTGACGATATCCGCCGGAATATGCTCGGCTTCGGGTGGGATATTGCCACTTGGGAAGCGGAAGGCAAATGGTCATTCATCGACGCATCGACCGCCGCGCCGGAAACCGTCGTCGCGGGGGAATTTGATCTCGATGCGCTGATCGCACGGATACATCATGCGATCCGCAAAACAAATGCGGAACGGGTTTCGATCGATTCGCTCGGCGCGATCTTCAGTCAATTTGAGGACAGCCGGAATTTGCGAATGGAGTTATTCCGCATCGCCCACGCCCTCAAGCAGATCGGCGTAACGGCGATCATGACGGCGGAACGGCTGGAAGAATACGGCACGATCGCCCGCTATGGCATTGAAGAATTTGTCGCGGATAACGTGGTGATCCTCCGCAATGTGCTTGAAGAGGAAAAGCGCCGCCGCACCATCGAAATTTTGAAATATCGCGGAACATCCCATCGCAAAGGCGAGTTTCCATTCACGATCATTCCGGCGCATGGGATCACGGTGATTCCGTTGAGCGCGCTTGAACTCAAACAGCGCAGCAGCACAATTCGCTTAAGCAGTGGAAATGTTAATCTCGATCGGATGTGCGGCGGCGGATTCTTCCGCGATTCTGTGATTCTGGTCAGCGGTGCGACCGGAACGGGTAAAACGCTCATGGCGACGACCTTCTTGGCGGGCGGGGCGATGCAAGGGGAGCGGAGTCTGTTATTCGCCTTTGAAGAAAGCCGCGATCAGCTTTACCGCAATGCCGCCGGATGGGGAATCGACTTTGACGATCTCGAACGGCGCGATCTGCTTCGTGTGGTCAGCGTCTACCCGGAAACCGCCGGATTAGAAGATCACCTGATCGCCATGCAGAAGATGATCGCGGAGTTCCGTCCGACGCGTGTCGCTATCGACAGCTTATCAGCGTTGGAGCGCGTTTCGACCAGCAAGGGTTTCCGCGAATTCGTGATCTCGCTTACGTCGTTCATCAAGCATCAAGAGATAGCGGGCATGTACACCGCAACCACGCCGAATCTGCTCGGCGGATCATCGATCACCGAAGGGCATATCAGCACGATCACCGATTCGATCATCTTGATGCGCTATGTCGAATTATTCGGTGAAATGCGGCGCGGGATGACCGTTCTCAAGATGCGCGGATCGATGCACGACAAAGAAATCCGCGAGTTCAAGATTGACGGCGCGGGAATGCACATCGGCGCACCGTTCCGCGATGTGACCGGCATCTTGAGCGGAAATTTTGTGCATGTAAATCCGAGCGAGATCGACCGGATCAATCAAATGTTCGAGGATGAGGAATAAAACATCCTCACCCTTTATACAGGGGTGAGGATGTATTTGTGTTACCCGTTCAAAAAGGCTTCAACCTGCGCGCGTGTCGGCAGCGATGGGATCGCGCCGCGTCCGGTGGTGGTGAGCGCCCCCGTCGCGCATGCGAACCGCACGATCTCCGCGAGATGCTGCGGATAAGCATCGCCGTACTCGATCAGCTTGACGAGCAGTGCCGCGACGAAACTATCCCCCGCGCCTGTGGTATCCACAACGGCAACCTTAAACCCCGGCGATTCCGCAAAGCCGCCGTCTTGCGTATAGACTGCCGCGCCGTTTGCGCCGCGTGTGACGCAGATCATCTGCATACCGTCGCGCCACAGCGGAATAATCGCATTCGGATCAGCCGGGTCACTGCCGGGGAGCAGAAATTCGAGTTCTTCTTCGCTAATTTTGACGATGTGCGCGCCATCGAAACCGGAGAACATCCCCGCCCGCGCCGCGTCCGCGCTTTCCCACAGCGAGAGCCGCAAATTCGGGTCATAGCTAATCAGCTTGCCCGCGTCCCGCGCATGAGCGGCGGCGGTGAGCGTAGCGCTCCGGCTCGGTTCACCGATCAGCGTAATCGATCCGTAGTGGAACACGTCGTAGGCGTCGATCACATGGGTGACGACATCCTCAGGGCGCATAAGCATATCGGCGCTGGGATGGCGATAAAAGACAAAGCTCCGTTCGCCTTCCGCCGTCAAGCTGACGAACGCCAGCGCAGTACGCGCCTCGGCGCTGAACGTCAGCCCGCGCGTATCAACGCTGTTTTGCTCCATCACACCCGCCAGATAATGCCCGAACGGATCATCACCCACTTGCCCCAAAAACGCCGCCCGATCGCCCAAGCGCGCCACCGCGACCGCAACATTCGCAGGCGCGCCGCCCGGTGCTTTTTGAAAGCCGGATGCATCCCCGACCGTGACGCCAGATTCGAGCGCCACGAAATCGATCAGGAGTTCTCCCATACATGCCACCGACATGTTTCACTTCGCCACTTGCACAATGTAAGCCGTCCAATAATCGCCAGAGTATACCCCTTTTGACTCGCCAACCTTGTCTATAAAGCGCACAGTGCCAATGCTATAATCGAAATACACTTGCCTCCTTTGAGGCTTTCAGGATTCGAAAGGAATGCCGCTTTATGGCAGCGAACACCCCCAAAGTTGCGGATAACATGGTCGTCACATTCGAGTACAAGCTGTTCGCCGATGGCGAGCTGTATCTTGAAGACGGTCAGGAAGGCGATTTCGCTCAGGCGTATTATCTTCACGGCGCGGGCATGATTCTCCCCGGCTTGGAAGAAGCGCTTGAAGGCAAAGCCGTCGGTGATGAACTCACCGTCAGCCTTGCAGCGGAAGATGCCTATGGTGAATATGATGACACGGCGATTGAGTCGCTCAATCGCTCCGATATTCCCGATGCAGATCAGCTTGAAGCGGGAATGGAAATCGAACTTGAGGACGACGAAGGCTTTATCGATGTCGCATTCGTCAAAGAAGTGACTCCCGACTTGATCATCCTTGATTTCAACGAACCGTTGGCGGGAAAAGCGCTGAAGTATGAAATCCGCGTTACGGGCGTCCGCCCCGCGAACGAGGAAGAAATCGCGCATGGTCACCCGCATGGTGAATACGGCGACGAAGAAGACGAGTACGAAGACGAAGACGAAGAATAAGCTGTCTTCTATATTGACCCTTCCCCCGCTTTCCTCCCCTGAATTCGGGGGAGGTAGCGCGGGTCAGAAAAACACCATCAAGGACAAACCCACATTATGCCCACACGCACCATCCTTGCCAGCGGATCGCCGCGCCGCCGTGAACTGCTCACCGAAATGGAAATCGCCTTCACGGTGATCAAGCCCGATATTGAAGAAAAACGACGCTCCGGCGAATCCCCGCTCGATTATGTGGCGCGCCTGAGCATCGATAAAGCATATGCCGTCGCCGCGCGTTTAACCGCACCCGACGATCCCGCGCTGATCATCGCCGCCGATACGACGGTCATCCTTGCGGCGGATACGCTCGGAATCCAGAACGGTGACATTCTCGAAAAACCCGCCGATCCCGACGAAGCGCGGGCGATGTTGATCCGCTTGCGGGAACGTCCGCACATCGTCGCTACCGCGCTAACCGCCCTTCACCTATCCCCGCCGGACAGCGCTCGAATCACCCGCGTAACACAATCGACTGTGTATATGCGCGCCTATTCCGACGCCGAAATTGACGCATATATCGCCACCCGTGAGCCATTCGATAAAGCGGGCGGCTATGCGATTCAGGACACCACCGGATTTAATCCCGTCAGCCGCTACGAAGGCAGTTACAGCAATATCGTCGGGATGCCCGTCGAAACACTGCGCGCCATGCTTGATTGGCTTCTGCCGCGTTCCTGACGCCCCCCGAAATTTGGATGCGCCGCGCATCGATCCCGACTTTACAATAGATACATGATTCGCAACCGGGGGATGATGGATGACTACGCCAAAGCTTTGCGCCAAATGCGAAACACCGATGGAATTCCGAGAACGGGAATCGTTGTATGTGTGTACGTCTTGCGGGCAAAAGCGTTATGAGACGCTCGACGAAGCACAAGAACGTATGCGCAGCTCGATGGAAAAGATGACACAAGCACCAAATTTGCTCCGCTTAAGTGACCGCACCCAGATTAGTAACCGGGCATTGATCCATTATGAAGATGGGCAGGCGGCGCGCATGCGCGGGGATACGGATCAAGCGCTGGCGAGTTTTGAAAAGGCGATCGAGATTGAGCCGGATTTTCTAGACGCGCATTTTTGGGCGGCGAAACTTACGCCGGACGCACAGAAAAAGCGCGATCATCTCACGATCATTTTGGCGCATGATCAAGGCAACATCGAAGCGCTGCGCGAACTCATGGTCTTGGATGGCAAACTCACGCCTGAAGAAGCCGCGCGCACGCAAAAAGACGGGGAAAGCGAAATTCGCCGCGCCGATGCGCCGCATGTCGCCCAAACCGATACGCTCGAATGTCCGGTATGCGGCGGCGCACTCACCACCGATGCCGAGACGGGGCGCGTCTCGTGTAAGTTCTGCGGTTACAACGCACCCGCGCCAAAACGGGATATCGGCGGGGAACATCTCGCCGTTGCCATCCTACAGCGCAAAGCGCAGCCCGTCCGCTGGATCATCGGGGAGCGGATCATTCACTGTAACAACTGCGGCGCGGAGCGGACGATCCCGGCGCGTCAGCTTTCGATGGTGTGTATGTTCTGCGGCTCAAACCATGTCGTCGAATCCGCTGGAAAAGATACCTTCACCCGCCCGGACGGGCTGATTCCGTTCCGTGTGAGCGAAGCACAAGCGGGAGCGATCATCCGTGAGCGCTTAAAAGACACCACGCAGCGAATCGCCTCAATTTTTGACGATAACCGTATCGCCGGTGCGCAGCTCATCGGTATGTATCTCCCCTTTTGGATGTTTGACGTGATCGCGGATGTCTCGCAAACGATCCAGCGTAAAGAACGTCGTCATGATGGCTGGAACTACAACGCGCCGCCTGCTTACCAAAACTCGCGTTTTCAGGATGCGGAATTGGGCGTCCTTATTCCCGCCGCGCAGATACCGGATCGCGGATTGATGCGAAAATTAGGCGAATTCGATACCGGCGCGATGGTCGCGTATGAGCCGGATTTACTCGCCCGCTACCCGGCACAGCTTTATGATATTGATTTTGAGAAAGCATCGCTGGAAGTGCGCGAAATTGTTTCGCGCCAGATGCGGCGGCGGCACACCGAAATGATGTCAACGCAAGATACCGAGATCACGGTGAGCGTATTCGCCAAGTCGATGAGTTTTTCGCTCCTGCTCATGCCGGTGTGGATCGCAACCCTGCTTGAACGCGATGGGGATATCCGTACCGCGCTCGTCAACGGGCAAACCGGGGAGTGCGTACTTGGCAAAAGCGTAAAAAAGTAACGCAATAAAAGGACTCACCTTCTCCGAAATTCGGAGAAGGTGAGCGTTTGATCTAGGAATTTTCCCGCCCGTCGGTGACATCCTTCGCCACCTTCAGCATCGCTTCCGCCGCTTCGATCAGCTTCAGAATCGTGCCCTGCCACTGCGGCGGCAGTGCCAAGTACAGCCGCTCCGCTTCGTCTTTCTGCGCTTTGCTCATCTGACGCGCCGCCATCAGCACGCCGATCGCCGCGCCCAACAGCCCGATGTTCAGAACGATCAGGAGGATGTTCTCCGTGTTCATCGTGTATGTCTCCTTGTTTGAGGGATGCGTTAACTCAACTCACGCATCGCTTTCAGTTAGTTCACTTCGACTTCGTCGATATACGTTGTCGTCGTGCCAGCCGTTCCCGCGTAATGCGTCATCGCCACATAACGAACGCCCGTCATGCTACCGATCCACTGTGCCTGTGTCCACGATTGCTTAATCGTCCCTTCGTCAATCATGTGACTGCCGATCAGTGCGCCCGCGCCGCTGAAGAATCGCACCAGCACAAACGCCTGCTTCCAATGTTCATACGTGTTGGCGCGATACCAGAAACGCACCTGATTGATCTCGCACGCCGCCTCGCTGCCGTAATCAATGATCACCGTACATTCCTGCACTGTGCCATTGGAGACGGGCGTACTTTTGGCGACGCCGGGGCTTGTCCGCCCGCCTGTGGACTGTCCGATTCCGCCCGCCGTCCCGACAATCACGCCGAACGGTCTTTCGGCAGTCGGGAAACTCCAGCTTGCGTCACCAATCGGCGGCGAGTCGAAATCGTTGTAGTACGTCACGCATGAATCCTGCGTCAGCATCAGCGTACCGCCCGCGCCGTCATTCCCCATCACCACCCAGTTTTGACCGTTGTAGATGAGCATGATCAGGCGGTTCGGGTCATCAAGCAGAATAT
This sequence comes from uncultured Chloroflexota bacterium, assembly GCA_937927665.1. Lineage (GTDB taxonomy): Bacteria > Chloroflexota > Anaerolineae > Aggregatilineales > Phototrophicaceae > Flexifilum. Next base: position 6,149 of record CALBRY010000414.1, on the reverse strand, counting down.
CGCCCGCTGTGCTCCAGATATTGCCGGAGCCATGTTTGAGCAGCACGCGCCGCCCCGTGCTTTGCGTGCGGAGCAGGAGCAGTTTTCCCGTTCCGCCGTTGGCGATCGTGTGGAGTTCGTCCAGCGCCGCCAGATTCTCCGGCTCAACGCTCATCAGCGTGGCGGCATACGTGATCCCGCCGCCGCTGATCGTCGCGCTCACAAACGTGTTGCCCAGATCGGTGATTTCCTGCCCGATCGAGCCATCCGCATTCAAATAGAGTCGATTCGTCATGGCTGTGTGTCTCCGTTGGTTACAGCGCGATCGCCGTGATCACCTCGTAAATTTCGACCGACGCTTCGACGCTGCCGCGCCCGCCTTCACACGTCAGTGTGATCGTGTGTTCGCCCTGCAAACTGCCGGACGCCAGAATCGCCGCCGTCACATCCACCTCAAACATCACCGATCCGCCGTTGATCGCCCACGCGCCGCCGAGCGATTCGGTATAGTCGTCACCATCGACCAGCACCCGCAGCGTTTGCGGCGTTGTCGAATCCTGCTGCAAGCCATACGTCAGCGTGTGCGTGTGATCCGGGATGCTGAAGGCGTGCGCGTGCGATCCGCCGCTTGCGCCACCTACCCATGTGATCGCGTCCGTTTCGTGGCTGATCGGCAGCAGCAGATAACGATGATTGCCCGCGCCATCGGTGATCTTGATATTCCGCCAGTAGTACGAGTCGATGTAGCCGCCGTCATCTGTCTGCGCGATGCTGCTTGATCCACCGCTGCCCGCCGTGCTCGTTTCCAGTCCGGTGATCCCGCCGCCGACGGCTGCCGCTGCGGTCGCGGTGAACGGTCGCGTTTTGATTCGCAGCGTGCAGCGGCTGAGTTTTTGCGTGGCATTCGTCAGCCGTACCGGAATTTGTGCCGGATGTGTGGGATCGATCAGGCGGTCATACACATACGCCACACGGTTGAAGTAGCTCGTCACCTGCACACCATCGATCGTGACTTCTTCCAGTCCGCCGATCTTGACCGGCATTTCACCGGGATAGCGATCTACCGTACTCAGCAGGAATTCCGCCGAAAGCCCGCCGAGCGAAGCCCGTTCGCTCACGCTGATCACCCACAAATCAGCATCCAGATCAAGATAATCGACGATCACGCCGTCACGTTCGATCGCGCCGCGATACACCACGCGGACTTTATCCCCCGGCTTGACGCTCTGCGTCACACCCCGGCAGGTGACCCGGTAGACTTCTTCGCGTGTCGAATAACGCATCAACCATGCCGCCGCGAGGTCATAAAGCGCGTTCGCCGCGTTTTGTAAATCCGTCGGGCTGTTTGAAAGCGGCGCAACCTGCCGGAACTTCCCGAACCGTTCGATCACGCCGAGCGCACCCACTCCGGCGGAATCCTCTAGGTAATACTGCGGCTGACCATTCGCGCCGGTGATCTGCTGGATCGGGTACGGCGTGGTGCGTGTGCTGTTCGCCAGCGAAAGCAGCGCCTCGCCAATGCCCGCCCCGACCGGATATAAACGGGTTGCCGCCGCTTCGCTCGATTCTTCCCGGCTGATCCGCTCGATCAGCGCGATACCGGATCGGGTTTGCGGGATTTGCAGCGGACTCGCGCCGATCAGCGTCAATCCGGCGGACTCCCCGAACGCGCCCAATTCGACCGTGTTCGATGCGTCTCCGGCGCGCACATGCATCCCCTGCATCTCTGCCAGCGCCAGCAGCGCCCGCCAGACGCTCATGCCATCAAAGCGTGCATCGGTGAGATTGCCGCCGCTTCCGGTCAAGCTCCACCCGCTGACCAGACTCACCAGCGCCGCGCCGATCACCGCCGGGGATTGTTGGCTGTAACTGCGCCCTAACAGCGTATTCACCCGTGTGAGCGCATCGAGACTGTCCGCGCCGCGTGCTGTGATCTGCCAGCGCTCCCGGCTTCCCGCCGCTTCAACCCGCCGGATTACGCCGCGCCCCAATTCGCGGATCGAAATGCTGCCGCCGTCATTCGAGCGTGCATAAATCCGCGCTTGGCGTTCCGTCGTGATCAGCGAGAGGGCGCGGCTGTCCGTTCCGGCGGCGGTCAAGTGAATTTCGCCGATTCCGTCTAATCGCCGCGTGATCTCCGCATCGATCAAGCGGACTGCACCGCTCCCCAAGCGAGATGTGCCATCCGCGCTGTAGATATCCGCATACAGGATCATGTGACCTCCTGAGTCGCCTCCGTCTGCTTGTGCGATACGCAAGTTAGGCTTGCTCTCGCTTGCCGAGAACGTCCTCACGCCAACCCCTCCTTGCGCAAGGAGGGGAGGCGCGCTCAGCAGGATTCCCCCTCTACGAAGTGGAGGGGGTTAGGGGGAGGTTCATCGCAACCGCAAGCGAGTGATTTTGTTAACCGAGAGGGGCGGGGCGCTTAATACCAACAGTCTTTCCATGTCACGCTGACCGCCGCACTTTCACCCGCCCCCAGTATCACGCGGATCGTGTTCGCACTCGGCATCAAGCGAAACCATGCCGGATCAAGTGCGCTGAAATAGGCGTTATAGGCATCAACTCCGTTCCGCGTCACTTGCAGCGCCCGAGCATCGATCACCAGCAAGCCGCCCGCGCCGATCGCGCCCATGTAGGCGACTTCATCGACCGCCGCGCCGCTCACGATGCGCTGAATTTTCACGGATGTAAGCGCGCTTCCCGCCGTCACGGTGATCACAGGGTACGCCGCCGCATTTCCGTTCGCCGTTCGTGTGAACTCCGTCAGCACGCCGCCGCACGCTTGAGCCGTTCCGCTTCCGGTCGGCTGTGCCGTGCTGAACCAGCGCGGAGTCGGTGCTGCGAATGTCAGCACGGCTTCGCTGCGTACGTGTGTTTCTGCCGCGTAGCCTTCTTCAATCGCCGCGTCGATCAGCCGCGCCCATGTTGAGCGCTGCGCGCCTCCGGGTGATGGTTCGATCACCAATTCCGCCGCGCCGATCCTTGCCAAACCTTTGATCGCATCCCGCGCGGTCACCATCGCCGCCGCCGAGTCTGCCGCCAACCGCAAGCGGTATTCGATTCGCCCTGCCGCCCCTGCGCCGCCTTGATCCAACGCGCCGTCTAATCCCGGCAGCACGGTTTCCAGCGGATCAAAGCGGGCGAAGTTATCCCGAAACGCGAGACCGGTATCCGGCAGCGTCACCCCGCCAAAGTGAATCACACGGGTGAGCCGCGCCCCGTGCGACTCGGCGGTTTTTGCTTCCAACACAAACCGGAAGATCGCGCCCGCTTCATAGACGGGTACACCATCTACCAGATGCGTTTTTTGGATCGACCCGACCTGAGTGACGCTCAGGATCGCCCAATCCGTCCCGCCGTCGAGCGCGCCATCGAGCAGTTCCGCGATTCGCCCAACGGCGGTGTGCGCATCCGCGAATGTATCCGCTGCACACGTGATCCGCGCCAGCAGTGCCGCCCGCCGCGCCGTCTCCGGCAGTCGGTCGTACCCGTTCACCACCGTGACCAGATACGGACGCGCCGCCCCGTTCGGCGCGAGTTCCGCATAAACGCGATCACTCCAGATTTCGTCGTCAGCCGGTGGGGTGGTCAGTCGTACTCGAATCGCCCGGTAGACCACCGCCGCTTCGCTCTCCATCGTTGTCCTTCCCCCTTAAAACACAACGCAAAGGCGCAAAGACATCTTCGCGCCTTTGCGTTAATGCTTTTGTCTAAGCTGCTTACCGTCTGGCGAGGATCGCGCTCAAGAACACCCGATCCGTGAGTTCGGATTCGATCCGCACCACGCCGTACACTGCGCCGTTAACTGTGATCCGGTCATCCGGGCTGAGTGTCGTATTGTGCGGGAGTGCGATCCGGTAAAACGATGCCATCGTTTCACCGTCGATCACCGTTTCAACGCCGCTCAACTCGCTGCGGCGGGCGATCACCAACCGGCACGGCACAGCTTGCGCGATCAATGTCCACACACGGGTTTGTTCGCCGTATGTGCCTGTCGTTTTCGATTCGCGTTCGATCGTGCAGCGCTCCGTGAGGTAGCGCACCGCCGATTGACGAAACAGGCTTAACAGGTCGATGCTCATAATTCCCGCGTCTCCGCATCGCCATCACCCCGATTGACCTGAACCGCCGCCACGCTGAACACCGCCAGCCCGAATTGATCGCGCTTCAAGCCGATCAGCCGCTCGTAACCCTTACGCGCCGACTCATGATCGACGCGCAGCCAATCCGCCGTAAAATTCGGCACGCTCAAGCGGGCAATCAGCGATTCCAGCGCCGCGATTACCGCGCCCTGCCAGCTTCCCATCTCATCGATCAGCGCGTCGATCTCGCTGTCCTGAAAAATCGGCGCGGCGGCGTTGGTATCGCCAATATGAAACCGCACCCGATCCCGATCTCCCGCGAATGGGGAATACGTGAATGCCATCGTTTAGCCCTCGCTGTGAATCACCGTGAGCGCCGGATCAGCCGCAATCTCTGCGAATACCGCCGCATCGACCACGCCCGCGAAGATCGCGCCGTCCAGATGGGTCGAAATCTGCGCGTCCGGCTGTCCGCTGATGTCCGTCCACTCACCGGGGTAGCGCCGCACCACATCCGCCGTATACGTATCGCCCACCAGCACCCATGTTGTCTCAACCGTGCATCGGATCATCGTCTTCCCCCGTTAATCCGCGCTCAAGCGGATCGGCGTGATCGCGCTCGTATAGATCGCCGTGATTCCGGTCAATCCGTTCAAGTGCGCCACGCTGACCGGACTGCCGCGCTGGGTGAACACCCCACCCACGCCTGTGTATGCCGTGTGTGTCGATCCATTCAATACGACGCGCACCGCGTCCACTGCGCCGACATTCGTCACGCTGATCCGGTTGATCGAAATTGCCCCGCTCACGCTGTTGATCTGGAGATCCCAGCGTGTGTTATCCGCACTGCGGATCACCACCGCCGCCCAGTAATTCAGGTTATCCTGATGGCGGTAGCGCATCTCGATCCGCTGCCCCGCAAGCGGACTTTCCGGCAGCGCGAACGTCAGCGTATAGCTTCCGTCGGCGCTCGGCATCGTCCAGATCGGGTTGCGGTCGATGGGTTTGATGGAGGCGTTGTCCAGTGTTCCGACAAAATCGACCGAGCCGCCCAAGACGATGACCGGAGCGGCGCTTGTGAAGCGCAGCAGTTCTTGATAGCTGCCGCTCACACCGTGACTCTGCCCCGCGCTCCCTGCCACGCCCAAGCCGCATGTGACCACGCCCGCCGCAATCGCCGCATCAAATTCGACTTGGTAGAAGTCGTTGGTCGTCATCGCCAAATCGCCCTGATAAACCGCACCAGCCGCGCCAGCGGTAGCGGTCAGCACGCCGCCCGCGATCGTCCAGTGCGCCGGGTCTTCGATTGTCCACCCAGCCCCATTGTCAAATGTGCCGTTGGGGACGATGTTCGCGCCCGTATGCTGCGAAAACGCTGTGATCACCAGCCCGCCCGCTGCGTGCAGTGCGCGCCGCGCTCGTGTTCTCATGCCCGCCTCCTAGTCCTCCCACACCGTCAAGCGGATCGTCAGATCACCCGTTGTCGTGTAGGTTGGCGTCGCATCGCACACGAAATAGGCGTAGATACGCCCGTCCGCCGCCGCGTAATCGACCGCCAGATCGCGTTTGATCGCCGCCGCTTTGCTGTTTACGCTCGCATAATCGGCGGCGGTGATGCTCACCACGTCGATTAGCTTCCGCATATCCGCTGCGCTCGGCGCGAACGGCGCGTTATCCAGCACTGCCGCCGGAGCGCTGTTGAACAGGTACAGCTTGCCCGCCGCTTTCTCGTTGTCGGTGTCGATCAGCGTGATGCGGCGGATCGTGCCGCCGCCCCCCGCGCTGTGAACATCGAACACGATCAGCCCGCCGATCACGTCACCCGCCGCGTAAGCGCCCGCCGTGATGACCGGAGTCACATCCACCATTCGGGTTTTGTTGAAAATCGGCATGGTTACGCGCTCACTTCGTGACCGTACACCCACCACGGCAGGTCATAGCCATACGAATAACGCGTATAGCCCCGGAAATTCGTCTTGAGCGCATATTCCGACGACGCATCGATCACGAACTCCGGTTTCACGCGCCAGTACCAATTCAGGTACAGTTTCGCCATGCGGCTGTCGAGCATGAACCAGTTGTTCG
>CALBRY010000413.1 GCA_937927665.1 uncultured Chloroflexota bacterium | reverse complement strand
CCCACTCGCTGCGCTCGTCTCCCCTCCCCGAATTCGGAGAGGGGAGCAAGCAAAAACACTCGCTAAAAGGGGCGCATGTGCCGTGTGTACAAATGTGTACCCCTGTCAGCGTGCAAATAGTGGCTGAGAGGGAGAACGGCTTGCTATGCAAGGTCACACGGCGAATATTCAGGTGCCGCACAGTTGCGCTTTTTTACAAGACGCTGCGGGGCTGGTTGGGCTATGATGAGTGGTATCGACCTTGACCAACAAAAGGATACCCGCGATGAGAAAAATCGTCGTAACCGAGTTTCTGTCGCTCGATGGCGTCATGGAAGAGCCAGCATGGACGATGCCCTACTGGAGCGACGATATTGCGAACTTTAAAGGTGATGAGACACTTGCCAGCGATGCCCTGCTTCTCGGTCGCGTGACCTATCAAGGGTTTGCGGCGGCTTGGCCAGAAAGCGCCGACGAAGGGGCACCTTACATGAACAGCGTACGCAAGTATGTCGTATCGACCACACTGGATCACGTGGAGTGGAACAATTCAAGGCTGATCAAAGGCAATATCGCGGAAGAAATCAAGAAGATCAAGCAGCAGGATGGTCAGGATATTCTGGTTTACGGCAGCGCGATGCTTGTGCAGACACTCATGCAGCATGATCTTGTGGATCGCTATCGATTTTTGGTCTATCCGGTGATCGTGGGCAAAGGCAAGCGCCTATTTAAAGAAGGCATCGCTGCAACGTTGAAACTTGTGAGTTCACAGGTGCTCAGTACGGGTGTGGCGGCGCTGGTGTATGAACCAGAACGGAAATAGGTCACCATAAACTAAAACAGCGCCTATCACGGATAGGCGCTGTTTTTTATAGACGATAAAACGCTATTCGCCGGTGATCCCCGTCATTTCGACCGATTCCACAAACCACCTTTGCAGAACGAAATACATCACCAACAGCGGCAGGATGTTCAAGAACGTGCCGCTCATCTTCACGGCTTCGTTTAGGCGATCAAAGATGTTGACTGTCCCCGGCGGATACAGGTTCTCGTACGCCTGTGTGAATCTCGAAAGCTGCATCGGTAGGGTTGTCACGCCGCCTTCAAGGAAAATGCCCGTGAGGAAAGTTTCGTTCCAGTACCAGACGACGGAGAAAATGAACGCGACAATATACGCCGGGATCGCGGACGGTACAGCGATGTTGAAGAAGATTCGTAGGTCAGAAGCGCCATCCAAGCGCGCGGATTCTTCCAGCACTTTCGGGAGCGAGATAAAGCTCTGGTAGAAAATGAGCACGAAAATCGCACTCTTATAGCCTTGTCCCATCACGGCGGGAAGGATGAGCGCCAGCGGATTCCCCAGCAGTCCTAAATCCCGGTAGGTCAACATTTGCGGGATAACGGTATTCTGCGGCGGGATGATAAACGTGGCGAGAAGCAGCACAAAAATGATCGATTTGCCCCGAAAACGATAGCGCGCAAGTCCATAACCTACGAGTGAACAAACGAGGGTTTGAAGCAGCGAAGGGGTAACGCTGATCAGGATGGACTGGAGCAGAGTTTCGGGATAATCCAACACGCGAAAGGCTCTGAGATAGTTGCCGAGATATAACTCGGATGGAACCCACTGCACCATCGGGTTGAGCAGGTCGCCGGAACTTTTGATGCTGGTGATGAACATAAACAGCAGCGGCTGGAGATAGACAAAGCCGATGGCAATCAGCAGCAGATACAGAACAATGGTGAACGTCAACCCGCGATGAGCGCGACTGCCAAACAGGATGCCGCGTGTGCGCTCGACGAGGGGATGGTGGAGGATTTGCATCACTTCGACTCCCTTTTCGCCCGACTCCTCAGGAGGAGAAAGATAACAACCAGCAGAACGATCATCACACCGAAGTAAATGAATGACATCGCACTGGCGTAACCTATGCCGCCCTGAACGTTATACGTCTGGCTGTAAATGTATTGGATGACGTGATTCTCGGAGAAATGGGAAAGCGTGACGATGGTAAAGATGGCGTTGACCACCGTCGCAGTCGAGAGCGAAGGTAAGATGATCTTCCAGAAAATTTCCCAGCTTGAAGCGCCGTCGATGGCTGCCGCTTCGTAGATGCTCCGATCGACTTTTTGCAGACTCGATAGATAGATGAGAATCTGCACGCCAGAGAACCACAAGATCAGGATAAACGAGGTGAGCAGATATTCGACCGGAGTACGCAGCGCGCGCGGAAGTTCTTGTAAGAATTCGACCACCGCCGGAATATTCGAGACTCCCGGCGCGGATGCCGCCCCTTGCGCGGTGAGTTCTCGAATCACAGGTCCGCTGGTGATGACGATGGGCAGAAAGAAGATAACGCGGAAAACGCCCTTGAATTTGAAGTTCTGATTGAGAAACATCGCGATGATCATGGCAAAGATCAGCACGATGGGCACTGATACGAATGTCTCGATCGCGTAGCCAATGAGAAGCTCAACAAAGTTGGGATCGGTGAATAGAGCGCGGGTGAAGTTCGCCCCTTGCACGAATTCAAGATTGATATTGGTCGCCGTCACCGTCACTTCATTAAAGCTGTAGCGCAGCGTTTCGAGAAGCGGCAGCAGCGTAAAAAGTGAGAACCCCACGATCCATATCAGGACAAAGCCGTAACCGTTTAAGGCTTCGCGGGTGCGGAGATTGATTTCGCGGCGATTTGTCATGGTCTATTCTCCAGAAGCGAAGCGTTTTTCGCCTCAACGGTGATCCCACCGTACACGAAAGGACTGTCGGTGTAATTGACAATGATTTGCCGACCGTTGGCGTAAGTCGTCGCGAAAACGTCCTCCGCCACTTGTTCATGAGCGACGATCTGCTGCCCACGCACCGGAGCAAGCAGTGCGTTCATCCATGCGTAAGTCTGCTGGATTTGTTCTCCCCATTGGGTATAAGAGGAGGTGTAAATCCAAAAGGATGGGGTGTTCAGCATGATGGCGGTGGCTTCGTGGGTGACGAAATAGGACGGGTAAACGCCATACTCGATATGCCGCAAGAGATCATCTTGCGGATTCGATGAAAAATTGAGCACCTCACCGTAATAGGGGATATAACCCGCCAGCACGATCGGCAGAAAGGGCACCGATTCGGACGTATAAATGTAGCCGTTATCGCCCAACGGCATATCGTAATACGCCTGTGCTAGGCTAAAAAAGTAATCGTTCGGGCGGTAGAACCCCAAACGCAGCGGCGCATCCGCCAGCAGGGTTTGGTATGCCTCGATTGCGGCTTCACGGTTGAACGGTTCGTCTTGCCGAAAATCGCCGTATACCATCGATCCGATGCTATCGAGCGCTAGTCCGGCGCTGCTCTGTGCGGCAACATCCCGCGATAAGGCGGCATAACGCCACTGCAAGGCATCAAAGGTGAAATAGTAGCCGAAATAGCGCCTGTAGCCTTCAATGTTGATGTTGGTGATCGCCATAGCGATGTCATCACGCGGCGAGTATCCCGGTTCTTCCCAATATGCCGCCTGCGGATCGAGATAAAGGGAGAAGTGTCCGCCATCCGCTGTGATCGTATCTGTTAAATCGCGCATTTCGCTGACGCTGCCCAACGTGCCATCCAGTGTCAGCGAGGTGGGAGGCATGCTCGAAGCGCCGAACGGCTGCCACCCATAGTAAATGACCTCCGGGTTCGGGAGTTGCAAGCCCGCCAGAATTTCACGCATCTGGCTGATGGTCGTCATTGCGATGAAGCGATTCCAGAACAGGACTTCTTCTTTATCGCCGCCCAAAAATTCGAGCCGGATGCCGATATCCGGGCTGGAATCATCGTGCCTGTGCAGGAGATCGCGCTCGATGAGATACTGTTGATAACTGCGCGCCATACCGACGTAATTCGCTTCATCGCCTGTCAGGAAGCGGTAATGAAGCACTGCATCGAAGGCGTTGGGCTGCCCCTGAACCGTGGTCACACCTGCGCCGGATCGGTTGGTCGCCTGAAAGTATGTTTCGTTGTAGACAAAGGCGTTGTAGAGGAAATTAAAATTGGTGATGATCCCCGCCGGATGCACTTGAACTTCACCGTAAGCCGCACCTTCTTCGATAACTGATAGGAAGGCGTTCTGATCTTCGCCGTGTACCATGCCAAAAACCGGGAAGGAGATCGGATAGGGGGTGGTTGTGCGGTCATCGTAGGGTTGTGTGGCGATCATCCCCAGATCGGGACCGTAATAGCGCCCGTAAAACATATTCTCGGCGCGTGTCGAATCGGCAAACTGGATCAAGCTGCCCGTGCCATCCGGCACAAACATATATCCGGGAATGGTGCTGCCGCGTGCCGCCCCCAAAAACGGATAGACATAAATCCGTCCGAGGCGGAAATCCGAGCTTCCTTCGTAGATCGACTCGAATGGTACTTCGACGCGCACGCCGTCCGCTTCGAGCTGAAGGATTACGACAATCGTGATGTCGTATTCGAGGAATGTCACCTGCGCCGAAATTCCCTGCTCGATGGGTGTGACGTCGAGCGTGTGATCGGCGTTGGCGATGGAGATGCGACGGTTGATCGCCCGTGCATCAAGGTATTCGATGCTGATGCCGCTACGGGCGAATGCCTGCCAGGAATTGTTGAGCCGATCACCTTCGATCAGTTCATCAATGCCGGAATTCCAGACATAGCCGCTGCGTTTATCGAGCAGTTTGAATGCCAGCGTAGAAGAATCCACGTAGAGCTGAAACAGGTCATTTTCCGCTGTCATTTGATACGCAGACGGAATCTCCTGCGATAAGGCATCCGCCCCGACTGTGCGCGGGAGGGCGAGTGCAAGAAACAGGAGCGCCGCCCACAAGGAAACGAGATTTTTATATCGCGGTGTGAGGAGGTTTAGATTAGCCACGCAGACCGACCTCCTGAATGATTGCGATGACGAACTCATACAGTTGATTAAACAGCACATAGAGGACATAGCCAGTCAGGAGGAACATCGCCATCGTGAACAGCGTTGCTAAGATGTTCCGCACTGTTTCGGAAATTGAGAAGTTGTGAATCTCCTTGACCATGATCACGAGCATCACGCCGCACCAGAACAACATCACCTGCGATGAAAAGGTGTAAATGAACACCTCGTTGAGCGTCAGAATGTTGGAGATGAGCGCGATTGGCAAGGCGAGCAGGGCAAAAGGAAACAGGCTGTAAGCTGTGCCGATGATCACCTGACGCAGACTGCCTTCACCGTCGCTGATGGTCGCTATCAAGTAATTGGCGACATTCCATAACAGGATGGGCAAAACGATATAGGCGACTTCCATCTCGACATGAATCTGCCACGGGGTAGAAAACGGACTGAACACAAACCCGGTCAGATAGATGGTGAGAATATGCGAGATCAACACCCACGCATAAATGAGCATTGCAAAGCCGAGACTGCCGCGTTCTTTCTGCTTGATGTAGTAGAAACTATCGGCGGGCTGTTTGATAAAACGGAATAGAAAAGCGAAATCGTCAACCAAGCGGAATCTGCGTGCTGCCCGCGCCTGACGGCGGAGCGGATCAAGCCAATGGCGACGACGCTCTAGGCGGTTAAAAACGCTGAGGACGATCCACCCGCCGAACAAAACGCCAAGCCCCGTGCCGAGATAGCGCTGCAACACAACGTTTCGCAGTTCCCAGAACGTTTCCGAATAGCCCCGGCGATCTTCGGCATAGCGGTAATACTGGAGCGCGCCAGAGTAATTGCTGTCGTTGTAATCGGCATCGGCAATCGCTTGATACGCCATCAGCACCAAGCCGTTATAGGTCAAAACCTGCTCGAAATACGGTCTTGCCTCGTCGTAGAAGCCGTTCATGTAAAGACGCACGCCATCGTGCATTCTTCTGGCAAAATCCGTCACATGGAACGTGACGATGGCATTTTTGTCCTTGTCCAGCACATATAGATCATCACCGACACGCTCGATGGCGGTGGGATTGGCAAGCAGTCCCAAACGTTGATCGCCTCGATCGGGCGCGCCAAAGGCAAACAAGAGCGTGCCATCGAGGTCATATTCGAAAATCATGCCGTCCGAATCGACCGCAGTCAGCAGCCCATCGTCGCTGACATGAATATCGCGGAAGCTGTTTGAACCGACCACCCAATCGAACAAGTTTCGACCGGAAACGGTGAACTTGCGGATGCTTCGGCTCCGGTCAGTCCCGGCGGTGATCGTATAAACGAGCGACTGTTGATCGATCGTGACGTTGGAAGGAGATGCAGACTCGTTTCTGATGAACTGCTCCAGCTGCTCATCCGTGAGGAACAGGCGCTGCAAAATCATCTTGAGCGACATTTCCGCCGAATTCGCACCAAAGTAACCGATGAAGTTGCCATCGGTATTCATCATGATCAAGCCGTTCACCGAACCTTCGCTGACGATGTAGAGATTTCGGCGCGCATCCACGGCGATCTTACGCGGCAAAAACTCCCGATTCGCGCCGAATAACGGCTCGGAGGGGCGACCAAACTCGTTGATCAGCGCGCCGTTTTCATCCAAGATCACGATGGTGTTGGTACCGGCGTCGGCGATGTAGAGCGTACCGTCTTCATCCACGTAAATACCGGTAGGCGATTGCAGAATCTCCTGCCCGTATTCCGCCGCAATCTGAAAATCTGCATCGAGTCTGATGATGCGCCCGCTGCCCGTATCGGCAACATAAAGAGAGCCGTTGGGAGCAAGGAACATATCCTCAGCACCGGACACCGGGAGATCAATCTGATCAAGCGGGGTGTAGGCGTCCTGTGTGGGATAAAAAAAGCCGCCGGGTCCCAGTGTCCACGTTGTGTAGGGGGAGACCGCCTTAATCGGCGTGACGGCAACCAGCAGCCCAATCGAGAGGAGCAGAATCCACAATCCCTTTTTCATTTCAGCCCCGAATGCGACATGGTGCTCATCACCTGACCTTGCAGGATGATGAAAATGACGAGGTTGGGAAGGAACATGATCAGCGCCGCCGCTGCCGCCATCCCCTGCCCTGCAACCGCCGCCGCGCCTGTGGTCGTGGCTTTGTTGAGCGTGCTGAGGTAGAAGGCAAGCGTTCGCATACTCTCGTCGTTGATGTAGAGCGTGGAAATTTCGGCGTTATTCCACGCGGCTTGGAACGTGAGAATAGCGATCGTGGCAAGGGCGGGCTGGATCATCGGCAGAATGATTCGCAGATAAATCCATATATCCGCCGCACCGTCGATTTGCGCCGCTTCGATTACTTCATCAGGGATGCCATCTATGAACTGTTTGAGTAAGAACAGCCCAACCGGAAGCGCCATGACGGGGAGGATATGCACCCAGAATGTATCGAGGAGGTGCAGCCGTTCGATCACCAAAAAGCGCGGGATGGTGACGGCAATCGGCACGAACATCAGCGCCACATTGTTGATGGCGAACAACATTTGTTTGAGTTTGAAGCGCTTTTTCGAGAGCGAATATGCCGCCGCGCTCGATATAAAGATCGACGCCGCGACCGTGACGAGCGTGATCAAAATGCTGTTAAACAAGTAGCGGCTGATCGGAATGCCCGATGTGGACAATAACGAGAATAAATCGGTGAAGTTTTTTAGCGTGGGGTTCACCACGAAAAAGCGCGGCGGAAACGCGAATAACTCGTCCGGCGGTTTAAACGCGCTGGAAAAAATATAAATGATGGGCAGCAGCATGAGAGCAGACAACGGCACCAAGACAACATAAAACTTGATCTGGCTGACGTGAAAGCCTTTTGGATTCATGCCCCGGTTTGCAACTCCGGTATAGCGGTGAAACCAGTTATTTTTCATGTTCCACTCAAGTATCGCTGGCAAACAGGCGAGTCGCGACACGCGAAAAGAAAAGAACCATCAACAGCAAGACCACCGAAACAGCGGCAGCATAGCCCATCTCGTAGCGCAAGAAGCCGTAATCCTCGATGTGATTGACAATCAACTGTCCGGCGTACTGCGGCGTGGGGTTGCTGCCCGACAGCGTGACACCAATCGCGCCAGCTTGGAACGTGCCGACCAGCGCCATCACCGCCCCAAAGAGCATTTGAGGCTTCATTGAGGGTATGGTGATGTAAAAAATCTCCTGCCAACGGCTGCTTAAACCGTCGATGGCGGCGGCTTCGTACAATTCCGGGCTGATCTCCAGAATGCCCGCCAACATCGCCAAGAAGCCGATGCCCATGCTGCTCCAGAGCGTGACGACGATCATGATCGTCATGAGATACTGCGGCGATTGCAGCCATTGAATCGGTTCGCGGAGCAACCCCATCGCCATCAGGAAACTATTCAGATAGCCTGTTTGATCGCCGCTAAAAAGCGACTTCCAGACCACCGCCATCGCTACAGCAGCGGTCATCGAAGGCGAGTAGAGAATCAGCGCGAAAACTGTGCGCGGGATTCGAGGGAGCTGCGCCAGCATCCAAGCGAGCATAAACGCGAAGGCATAGCCGCCCGGACCGACAATCACCGCAAACTGGATGGTGTTGGGCAGAACGTACTTCATGAACGTATCGTCCTGCGTGAGCAGGGAGATGTAATTATCCAGCCCAACGAAGCGGGGGAACTGGATGGCATCGAAGAACGTGAACGAAAGCAGTATCGCCGCCAACACCGGAATGATGATGAAGACGATGAACAGAAGCGCATACGGAGATAGAAACGCGTAAGCGCTGCCTTCTCTGTTGAGCCAGTTTTGGAAAGACATCCTAATTTGCATCTTCCATCCACCCAATCACAGTCTCAATCGTTGGAATCCTGAACTCGCGCACCTGCACGCCATCCACGAGATAGCCGAACTCTTCCATTTTGCGGGTGATTTCACGATTGATGATGATGACAGAGCGGTCAATCGCCACGCGAGGATTAATGCCGTCGAATACGATGCGATTCCAGATGTTGCTTAACTCGCGCTCTTGCATATAACTTCCGGGCAGACGCACCGGTTCTTGCAACCACTGCCACTGCTCGGCGATCACGGCGCGGTGTTCTTCGGGGATGTCCATGCGATCGAATGCGTCGAGATTGGCGGAGAACCATAGATATTCCAGACCGTAGTTCAAGACCAACTGATCGGCAAATTCGATCTGCGTTTCGGTAGACATCCACCATTGCAGGAACTGCCAGCCTTCTTCGGGCATATCGGTATTCTGGAACATGATGCTGGTCTGCGCCGAACCGGTCGCATAGCGGTTTTCTGTGCCATCCGGTAGGACGGTCGCCGGATACAGATCGATATCCCACAATCCGCCGATCTCCGGGGCGGCGGTCATCAGCTTGACGTACATTTCGACAATGTTCGCCACACCGATCGGCAGCGTGCCGTAGCGGAAATCCTGATAGAAGCTCACGGTTGTGAGCGGCATGCCGTAAATGGTGAAACTATCCGCCATGAACCGGACTCCGGCGACTGCTTCGTCGCTTTCCAACCCGGTCGCAAACCCGCCTTGACTGTAGAGTTCTGCGCCAAAGTTGAACATGTACGGCGCGGTGAAAATGTAGTTTCGCTGACCCGCTCCCGCTGACAGCGGCGTATTAAAGTTCATCCCGTAGCGTTGAAGTTCCGGCAGAATCTCGATCACATCATCCCATGTGCGCGGCACAGGAATACCGAGCGAGTCCAGAATATCTTGGCGGTAGAACGTCACCCAAGCATCTTGCGTTTCCGGTATGGCATACACCGAATCGTTGATGATGTACCCCAACAGCGAACCGGGAGCGAAAACGCGAATATACGAGTCGAAATCGGGGAACGAGCGTAAGTCATAGAGCGCATTGCGGACAGCAAGCTCGTAGGGCTTATCGGTACTGACGCCGAGCGCCACATCGGGCTGAATTCCGGCGGCGTTCGCCAGAATTAGTTTTGACTCATCGGGCATGATCGAGAATTTGACGCGAATGCCCGTGACTGGCGTAAATGTCGTATCCGCCATCAACTGAAGCAGGTTCACATACTGGCGCGGGCGGTTGACCCACACTTCAAGCTCGCCCTCTTCCGCTTCGAGCGAAAGGTACGGGTCGGGCTGGAACGAATAGATAAAGCGGCGGACGTCTTCGAGCAGCGAGGTTGTGAGCGGAACGGCAGGCGTCACCGGCACTTGATCCGGCGAATGGATGATGATGCGGTCAATCGCCAGCGGTTGATTTTGGAGGAGCGGCAGAAGCGATCCGAGCTGCTGCGCCGCCGAACCTGTGCCCACCGATAAGCGGCTCATATAAACCGGAATCTGATCCGGCTCGGAAGCGAGGAACAGGAGATTATCGATCGCCATCTGATAGGTGAGAATTTCAGGCGATGCGCCGCTCTGGTCAATGGCTAACAAAACTTCTTGATCGTCGATCAGGTTTTGGGCGATCGTATTCAAGCGACCTTCGATATCGGGGATATAGTCGGAAATGACCCATTCCCGATATGGATCGCGCTGGTTGCCGGTCAGTCGATTGATTTCTAACGCAAGGGCGTTGATATCGATCAGCGCTTGCTGGATCGTTTCGATGGCGCGCAGATAAGGTGCATTGGTCGCCTCGATCCCTAAGACGTTGACGCCTTCGTGCAGAAACACGCGGTAAGGCGTTTCGCCGCCGAGATGGACATCCATCCAATCGGCTGAATAGGGGAACGGCACGGCGTTAAACTGCTCGAATGGTACTTCGCCGTTGACGATAATCCGGCGGAAAACCGTAAAGTTGCTGCGCGTGTTCTGCATCGTGCGGAGGGTGATCGCGTAAAGACCATCCGCCGGAGCGTTAAACTCATAATAAACGGCGCTGCCGCTGTACTTCCAACTTTCGCCGCCTAATGTGTTCATCAACTGGCAGTATGTATCGTAGGGCGTTACGGTGATGCTGCGATTTGTCGCCGGACGCACTGACGTATCGTTTTTGTAGGAAGGCAGTTCGGCTTCAAGTGTTAGCAGGAAGTCCGATGCATCGGTCGCGGACTGGGCGGTGAGATATTCCGCATAATCCGGATACGCGGAAAATGCCTGCACATACACACTGCCGAGGTAGAGCGTGCCTTCGGTCAGCGTGAATTCAAAGTGATGCGTTCCCGCCGTCAAATTTACGCGAAGTGGGTACGGGTAGCTGAAATTCACATCCCGCACCGCCGCTGTTGACCAATGGAGTTCACGATCTTGACGGATCAGCGCATCATTGCCATAACGATCTTTGGGGAAAATATTGGAAACGCTGCGGTAATACACCGGGAAGAGAAAGCGCTGCAAGGCGCTGATCGGATACGCGCCGTCGATCAGGAGTCGTGCTTCGGGAACGCTGGATTCGGGTGGGGCGGCGGCGTCAAACGCGAGGGTGTATTCGCCATCGGCGGGAACGGTAACATCAAAGCCGACGACATTCCCTTGTTCCAGTAGGACGCTCGTTTTTGCGTAGCGGAGCGCGGCTTCATCTTGGGCGATTGGCAGTCCGTACACGTCGGCGCGGACTTCGACAATCCGCTGCGTGGGAGACATCACGCCTTGATCCGGTGCGACAATCAAGCCAGTGAATTGGCTTGTTTCGCCCGCTTGATCCTGGGAAAGCGGAACAATCGATGATTCGGCGGAAATTTCGGAGGCGGATGGCGGGAAACAACCGACACCACCGGGTAACTGCCCGTTCACTGATAACGGCGTGAACGCCAAAAATAGGACTATTACCACGCCCCCAAGCAGCACCGCCCGCCTGAATAATCTGTTTCGTTTCGAGCGCATCGCCACATCTCCGTTCATAGGAAGAGATTCAGATCACGGGCGCGAATCGCTCGCAGATTTTCAGAAATCTCTACCTCTGAAACTCACGTGAAACTCACGAAAACTTTTACGGCAGTAAACCAATTTTTGATCGATAAAAAATCGTACGAAAAAGGGGAACGGGGCAAATGCCCGACGTTCCCCTGTGGTGCATTGAGACTTAGCCTAATTCGGCACGCGCTTCGTCGAGAATACCGTTGGCGAATTCTTCCAACTGAGCGGAGAGGTCTTCAAACTTGAAGGCGTCCGACGCGATATTTCCGAAGACGAACCCGATGTTCACATCGAGATTGTCACCGATATCAAGACCGGGGTGACCTTCCCAACGGGCATTGACGTAGCCGGGGACAATCTTCGCCAGCGATTCGACCAAACTGCTATCGAGATTTTCGAGTGCTTGGCGCAGACCCGGTTTATCGCCCACGAAGGACAGATACAGGTCGATGCTTTCGGCGCTGATCAAAACCGGCATTCTTGTCGGCACGCCACCAGCGGCGGTCGCGATAGCGGCTTCGGCAGCATAGCCTTCAGCCGAGAAGCTCATCCATTTGGCGAAGTCAAACGCTGCCGCCTGATCAGCCGCAGTAGAGGAGACGACGAGGATATCCGTCACCATCGCCTGATTGCCGCCGGGAATACCAACGAAGTCCCAGTTGAATGTAGCGTTCTGAACGAAGCCGGGGACTGCCCAGCCGCCGTCCCATACCGCGCCGGATTCCTGATTCAGGAAGAGTTCCCACGGTCCTGTCGCAGTAAAGGCGGTCAATTGTTCTTCCGAAAGACCCTGCCACGTGTGCGGACGCATTTCGAGCGCCGTATCGACAGCCGCGCGGAACGCATCGGAGTTGTAATTCATGTGCGCGCCGTCAAAGCTGAACCAGCCGAGGTTCGCATCCTGAGTGCTCGGATACCAGCCGAGGATCGGTTCCATTTCATGGAGTCCGAGAATGCCCTGCTGAAGATCCGTCAGCGCGGCAGCAGCGGCGAAGAAATCTTCTACCGAAACGCCGTAGGCGGGGGCGTCAAGGTTAGCGGCTTCAAACAGGTCTTGGTTGACGAAATAGCCCATGATGAACTGCGCGGCAGGTACTCCAAGCACGACGCCATCATAGGTCACGGCGTCTTGCAGAACCTGCGGTACGTTCTGCCAATCAGGGTCACCCTCAACCAGCGCGGTCAGGTCAGCCGCCCAGCCGTTCTGAACATAATAAGGCGCATTATCCGCCATCCAAACATCGGGAAGTTCGCCACGGGCTGCCATATTGGTCAGTTTTTCGTCCCAACGTCCATCGCCCGACATATCGACGAATTCAATCGTGACTTCGGGGTGCGCTTCCACGTAAGCGGCGACCAATTGACGCTGAATATTGTTTTCTTCTTCTGTGCCGACGTTCCAGTTGGCATAGCGGATAGTGACACCCTGAGCCTGCACCGGCACTAAGCTGATGAACAGAACGAGAAGGAGGGCAATGCTTACGATTCGGGTTAATTGTTTCATTTCTTCATCTCTTTGTGATGTAATTGACGATAGACTCACGGTTGCACATTTCACTGCCTGTAGTCGCAATTTCGACAAATGTCTGATTGTGCAGGCGTCCTCCATTCCGGGGTTAAGTCCCCAAGATAATCTTGACAGCGTGCGATTTTCCGTCGGCAAAAACCGGGAGAAGATTGCTCTTGTAAGGCTGCCCGTCAACCGTTACAGAGCGAATTCCGCCATTGACGCGCTGGGGGTTTTCGATGTCGATTTCGTAGACCGCGCCGCGGAACTTGCGCGTGACTTTGAAGCCGCTCCAGTGCGCGGGAATAGACGGCTCGATCAGCAGTCCATCCGCTTGCGGGCGAATTCCTAAAATCCAGTGTGTGGCGACACGGTGAAGCCACTGCGCTGATCCCGTGTACCACGTCCAACCACCGCGCCCATAGTATTCCGAAACCGGACCATCTACATTGCCGGGCGTGACGTAAGGCTCAGCCTTGTAGGTGTCGATATCGGCGCTGCGGTTGGGTGGGCAGATGCGGCGATAGGCATCGTAAGCCAATTCTGGCTGACCAACGAGCGCATACGCCCAGACTGACCATGTTGCAGCATGGGTGTAAACGCCGCCGTTTTCGCGCAAGCCCGGTGCATAGCGGGTGACATAACCAATATCCGAACGCGGTCGGGTAAAAGCAGGGAAATTGAGCAGCGTGCCGTAGTCTCTAAAAAGATGCTGCGTCACGGATGCCATCGCGGTTTGCGCGCGATCTTCGTCTGCTGCACCGCTGATCACCGCCCAGACATTGGGCATCAAGAAAATTTTGCCTTCTTCGTTCTCGTGTGAGCCGAGCAGCAGTCCGTCATCGGTTGTCGCTTGTAGATACCAATTGCCATCCCAACCGTGCCGGTTGAACGCCTCTTTCAAGCTCTCACGCACCACTTCGCAGCGTTGAGCAAAACGCTCATCACCGCGCCGCTGCGCCAGCGGGATAAAGCTGCCAAGAATCATGTAGAGAAATTCGGCAACCCAGAAACTTTCGCCCCGAAGTTGATTGCCAACCGCGCTTAAGCCGTCGTTCCAATCGTGATCCCCCATCAAAGGG
>CALBRY010000412.1 GCA_937927665.1 uncultured Chloroflexota bacterium | reverse complement strand
CAAAGTGATGGATTTTGAAGCGCGTATGGTGGTTTGCGGGCAGGATGAAGTCCTCACTATCGTCCGCAATACCACCAAGATCAAGCTGGCACAGCGTCGGGGATTTGAACTTGCGCTGGAAAAAGAACGGCATCGACTACTGACTTCGTTCATTCAGACCGCCGCGCACGAATTTCGAACACCGCTCGCAACGATTGAAACGAGCGTTTACATTCTGACTCGGTCAGATGATCCTGTTCAGCGGTGCGAAAAGAAAGACCAGATTGAGACGGAAATCAAACGGATCACGCGGTTGCTCGACCTGCTGCTGATGATGGTAAAACTGGAACATGACGAATCGTTGAGAATCGAGCAAGTCGACATCAACGATCTGTTAGTGCATGCTTGTTCACAGGCTACCTCAGCATACAAGAACAACCCTGTCATTTCCTATAACTTACAGCCGAACTTACCCAAAGTGTTGGGACAAGCGGAATACCTTGCCGCCGCCTTCAACGAACTGCTTGATAATGTTCACCGCTTCAGTCCGCAGAAAAGCACTATTCACATCACCAGCACCGGATCAGCCGATCATGTGCAAATCGAAATCAGCGACGGAGGGATAGGGATTGCCGAAGATCAACTGCCGCATATTTTCGAGGCATTTTGGCGGCAGGACAAATCCCACTCGACACCGGGATTCGGGTTAGGACTGCCTATCGCCCGCAGGATCGTGCAAATGCATCATGGTAGTATCGAAGTGCGGAGCGAAGTGGGAAAAGGAACACGATTCAAGATTGTTTTGCCTTTAGGTGATCGATCATCACGCGGCGGATGCTGAAGTGTGATTTCCTGGAAAAACGAGGTGAGTCTCTTGGTGGATCAAGCTTGGATAATTCGTTTCGTCTTGCTCACCACCCCACCCCAGACGCGTGTGTTTCTCTCCTACGTGCAAAAAGATGATGGCACGGACTACGATGATCCGGCGAAATCACTGCTGTGCGGGGCAGACTCGTGCCGATGCTTCACTTGATATTGCTCAGCTAAAAATTCGGGTTTGCGGGGCTGATGGGCGTAGCGCACCGTCGTGAAGCCGAAGAGAGAGCGAAGCCATCGTGATCGTCCAGCAGCTTGTGCCAAAGCTGCTTCTAAACAGGTATCAGCCATTTATCCAGGCTTGATTCGCTGTCGGGGAAGTGTGATAACGAAGATGGTTTTAATGCCGGGATTGCTGCTGACTTCGATGCTGCCGTGATGTAATTCAACAATTCGTTTCACTAAAGGCAGATCCAAACCTGCGCCACTCCTAACATCTCGTGACTCATCTGCTTTGAAGAAGTGGTCAAAGAGGTGTGGCAGTTTATTCGCTGCGATGCCTAGTCCATCGTCAGCGATCACGATTTTGATATCTGTCTTTTCTTCATGCGTTGTAATGGTAATCATGCCTCCTTGCACGCTGAATTGAAGGGCATGATTCACTAGGAGGCTGATCGCCTGAGCTGTGCGTTCTGCATCAAGATAAACAAGCGGCAAGTCTTCCCGCAACTGGTGAACTAACCTCACCTGCTGCATCTCCGCTTGATGCTCCATCCTACCTAGAACTGTCACAACCAGATCGTTCACGCTGCCCAGTTCAAGCGATAACTGCGGTGTACTGTCCAAAACAGCCATCTGCTGAAGTTGTTCGAGGATAGAAACGAGATAAAACAGCTCCTTCGTAACCATGTCTATTTTTTCTAACTGGGTTTCTTTATCGGTCGCCTTGCCGACTAAATACAGCCCCGTCGTAATCGTCGCGATCGGGGTACGGAAGTCGTGCGAAATATCCCGGACAAAATCCGACAATACTTTGACGCGATGCTTCTCTGCGGCAAGAGCCATTCGTTCAGCTTCGGTCTGTTTTTGCAGCGTCAAATCACTGACTGAAATACGAAACACTACCGCTGCATCAGGCAGATTCAGCACACTGCCATCCAACCGCACCTCAAGGCGCTGCTGACTTGCCAGTCGAAACGCGATTTCACACTGCTGGGTTTGATGGGTAGTGCGAAGGGCATGACAAAAGAAATGAAAAGCGTCTTGGGTGTCCGCCTCAATAAAATCGGAGAGATGCCGATTGATCACTTTATCGCGATCTAATTCAATGAGCCGCACAAAGGTAAGATTTGCTTCTAGAACGCACGCATCTGCATCGAGCATGAGTAACCCAACGGGCGAAAACTCATAGAGATCGCTGTATTTGCGGTACGAGGTTTCAAGCGCAAGCTGAGTTAAGCGCAGTTCTTCATTTTGGAGTTCAAGCTCAATTTGATGAACACGCAGTTCATGAATCAAGGTTCGCGAATCGTCCAGAGAAAGCGCAGCGGTTTCGATCGATTGCTCTTCAAGTTTTTGTTCGGCGCGCGCTCGAAGACTCGATTCGGATTGATCATTATGCTGAGTTACCATGTTACTTTCCTTGACGGGATTTCAGAGAAATCGATGCTAGAAAGTTTGGAAACCCCGGTGCTTCTATTGATGCTAACGTGGCGAAATGCCCGTGCAGTGCCGCTTGACTTCAACCCCACCCGTCACTAGATTTGTAATCCGCAAATCTGCCCCAATTCCGGCAGCACGCTCCTGCATACCGTTGATGCCCATTCCGGGTGATAATTGTGCAGGATCAAAGCCCACCCCGTTGTCGCGTATGATTAAGGTTGTCTCATTCGATTGATTGATCAACTGAATGCCGAACTGAGTTGCCTGACTATGCTTAAGAATGTTGTTTAGACACTCCTGAGCGATTCGATATAAGGTGATATGCACATCAGGCGGTAGGTCTGGCTCAACGCCAATCAAATCAAATTTGGCATCAATTTCAAGATGCCCTTGCACTGCCGAGCTTAGCTGACGTAAAAGCGTGCTGAGGTGTGTTTTCACGATGCTTTCAGGGCGGAGTTCAAGCAGAAGCACCTGCATT
Organism: uncultured Chloroflexota bacterium; assembly: GCA_937927665.1. Lineage (GTDB taxonomy): Bacteria > Chloroflexota > Anaerolineae > Aggregatilineales > Phototrophicaceae > Flexifilum. The sequence goes on along the minus strand of CALBRY010000412.1, from coordinate 2,228 downwards.
TGAGCGAGTGCAGCCCGGTTCAGGATGATCACCTGTTCTAACTGCGCTTTACCGAGTTGAACATCACGCTCCCAAATGCGCGGGAGCGATTCACTGAGCGTCATGGCAGCAAAAATCGACTGTTTAACGCTGTCATGTAGATCGCGTGACAACCGCTGACGTTCTTTCAGCGTGGCAAGATCGCGCGCCTGTTCAGAAAGGCGTATGCGTTGTAATGCTTGCGCGCACTGCTGTGCAATCACCTGAATGAACACCTCATCTTCTTGTGTGAGTGCCTGCGGCTGCAGAAATCCATAGCTAAGCAGCCCGATCGTATCGTCGTTCACAATTAAGGGCAGAGTCGCAAACGCAGTGATGTCATGGAGAGGGGTCTGGGATGCTTCTGGATAAAATTGCAGATACGCTTCTAGCGAGAGAAATTGTATTGGCTCTTGTTGGGTTTGCACTTGCGCAAAGAGAGTCACGGGTGCTTCAATCTGCGATACTGTAAGCTCGCGCAGATCGTATGATCCTTTCAGTTGAAAGGGCGTGCCTTCTGTCGGGCGAAGCATAATATCTCCGCGACGGGCGGCTATCACCGGCATACTTTGCTGAAGACAGACTTCAAATATCTGCTCATAGGAAACTGCGTTCGATAAGGTCGCTGTTACCTGCTGTAAACTGATAATCCGCTGGACAATGCGATCCGAGTGGGCACGTGCCGCTTGCTCTGCACTGTAAAGCCGCCTAATCTCCTGTTCGGATTGAGAGCGTTCTGTGATGTCTGTCGCGGCAATTCGATAGGTGGTGGAATCTACGGTTTGTGAGAGCACAATCCCATCCACCTTGAGTACTAACGGAATGCCGTTCGTCGGAATCAGCGTGATTTCACACTGTTGAGGTTCTTGTGTGGTGCGGAGCGCTTGGTAAAAAAAGTGATAGGTATCTTGTGCGCTCTTGTCGATAAATTGAGAAAGATGTCGCTTGATGAGCTTTTCGCGATCCAATCCCAACATCGTCACGAAGGTTAGGTTCACTTCTTGGATGCGCTCATCCTGATCGAGTGTGAGCAGACCCACGGGCGAAAACTCGTACAGGTCGCTGTATTTTCGACGGGAGGCTTCTAACGCAAGCTGAGTGATCCGCAGTTGTTCATTTTGGACTTCCAGCTCGATTTGATGGACATGCAGGTCATGGATGAGTCGTTTGGCATCCTGAAGCGATAGATCCTCTGCATCAAACAGCGTTGTTTGAGGTTCTTGTTGCGTATTCCTACGATGTTCATCGCTTTCTTCAGGGTGGTTTTGACTGTTCATGGGTCTAAGCTTTCTTGTCTATGTTGAGCTTGGGTTCTGTACAAAAGTCAATTGCACAGCGATATTGCAAAACACGATTCAGGTTTCCCAGAAACCAGAGCCAATATGTCGAGCGTTACCTTTGGGCGACAGTGTTACAAAAGCCCTCTGCTCAGCACAAGTAAGACAAGCCGTGATGAATCACCGCTGATCTGAATCCGCCTCGCACTCACCAGCATTTTTCCAAATCCAACTGCCGGAAGATTGACCGAGACTTCGTGATCCTCAAGCTGATTACCTGTCTCAAACACCCCATTGATCAATGGTTTCAGTTCGGGAATATTCCAAACACCATCGCCAAGTTCATTGAGAAGAACTCCTAAAGTTTCCTGTGGGGTTACATTCATAATTTGAAAAAACGCAGTATTCGCGTTGACAACATGCAGCGTCGAATTGATCAACACCAACGGCTCGCGTACCGTGTTAAAGATTTCTTCTGCAAGCAGCCGCGCCGCCTGTACCGCGTCTGTCTGCCTCTGTGTGGTGACATCATTAAAAGAGATGACAACGCCTTTTATAGCATTCTGAATCGTGCGGTAGGGTCGCATTTGCACGGCATACCAACGCCCACTTTTTGTTTGAATAACCACCTCATGAGGCACAAGAGAAGTGAAAACGTTGTCTATGTCATGAGGCAGTTCGGGATAGTTAAAATCTGAAACGATATGCGCGATAGACCGCCCTACATCACCCGCAATCAGCTTAAACACTTTGGCGGCAGCAGGGTTGAAACGGCGAACCCGTGCACTTGTATCCAGTAAAATAATCCCTGTCTGTATGGTATTAAAAGTGTTTTCGAGATCATTATTTGCCCATGTGACTTCTTCGACTTTCCGCTCCAGTTCAGAATTGGTCGTCAGAAGTTCTTCATTAACGGCTTTCAGTTCTTCCTGT
>CALBRY010000411.1 GCA_937927665.1 uncultured Chloroflexota bacterium | reverse complement strand
GACACTACTTACTGTGATACTGGCGTCGCGCCTGTTCAATTTCAACGCTGATTTGCAGTTCCTGCCCTGTTGTGGGTGTAACCTGGTCGCGCAACCAATTGCCACGATTATCGCGCGGGACGACGAGACGCTGCGCGACAGAGGGGAGTGTCGCGGCGGCTGTTGGCGTGCGCGCATACCAGTACGCGACACTTGACCAATCATTGCCGAGATGATTCGCATGTCCGTGTTCAATGGTCGCCTTGATCGACTGCGAGAAGCGCACCGGATTTTCGAGATGGAACACATAGGCAGTTAGATAGCCGCTGGTATTATGCTCGTAGATCGCTGCGCCGTTATGCAGATAAGCATTCGGCTGCATCTCCCATGCCTGACCAAAATAGTCTTCGCTGCCTGTGCCGTGTAAATCCGGAGGCCACTTATAGCCGTCGATCCAGATCATATCATCGCCTTCGCCCCACCATTCGCCCTTGAAATTGGCGATAGAGATGTTGCAGCCTACGTAATGACCTTCGCCTTGCGTGTCGAGAATAACGTAGTTGTTATTCCAAGCGAGTTCGCCCGCGTTCGCCACATTGATTTCTGGGGCATAGACGGGAATATCTGCCCCCCAACCTGAGAAGGGATTCGTGCGACGGAATTCAGCGTGAAAATAGCCGAGCTCATCGCTCCACTCGGGGTAGCGCTCATAGTCGATATAGAAATACTGTAGATGGGGCGTCGCCGCCTCGTTCAGCAGTTCGACTTTCGCACGCTTCTTGAATGGCATCGCGACATAGCTGTTCAGCGCCACGCCCTCATCAAATTGGTTATTGCGCGCAGTCGATGCGGTAAACAGCGCCGACTGGAACGAGTTGACGATGTTGTGTCCCTGACAGAAGAAATCGCCGAGCGGGACGGCAATACTCGGTTCGGCAGCGTCATCCCATGTGAACAGCAGCACGCATTCGCGGTAGTGTTCGCGCTGCGTCAGCCATATATGCGTGATACAGCCGGGACCTTCGATGTCCGCCAACACCCGCCGCTCACCCGGTTGGATGATCCAGAAATCAGCATTCTTCCCCGTCGTATCCCACGACGAACAGCGTCCGGTGTTCCGTCCCGGTTTGAGGTGTGCAAGTTGCGTTAAATCCATGATGTCCCCTAATTGCCCCAGATCGAAGTCAATGCCCATGCCTGTAAAGTCGTCAACCGTGCGCTTCCGCCTTCGGAGAAAAGCTCGATTCCGGTGCTGCCCGAATGCGGGAACATCACGGCGGACAACGACACTTCGCCGTCATTGGCAAAGACTTCCACCGACGACTGATCGACGTAGATGTGCAGCCGGATCAGCCCGTCTTGAGGCAGCAGCGGAGCGACAGCATATTTGGCGAAGTACGCGCTGAAGTCGCCGTTTTCCGGGTTTGTGCGGTCAATGAACACGTTCCCTGTGCGCGCGTCATAACCGACAGATATGCTCTCCCCATCTTCGCTGATAGCAAGCCGCAGACCAAAGCGCGCCTGCGGGTCTGTGACTTCAAACGCCGTCTCGATCTCATAGGTATTGCGCGTCGGAGTGAATTCGGTGAGTGGGCGCGTGCCATTCAATTCGGTTTCGCTCACATGAACTGCATCCGTACGCAGTGTTTCGAGCGCCGGGATTGGGCGCTGAAAGATATGCAGCCCGCCGGGAGTCGAGCGCAGTTCGATCTCACGGGGCAGCGCCAGCACCCCTTTTCCCCAGATCGTCGGTACCTGCTGCGCGTATTCCCAGTTCCCCATCCACCCCATCAAGACGGTGCGATTCTCCGCGTCGTCGTAATCGCGATACGTCCGTACGGCGTAGTAGTCGGGTCCGAAGTCAAGCCAGTTCGCGTGTTCGCGTCCGGTTTCCATGAGGACATCGGAGAATAGGATGTGATCCACATTGACGATGCCGACATCCGCACCCGTAAAATCGTCTACGACCTGAATCTGCGCCTGCACGCCGTTGAACTCGGAGACATCCCAGCCGACCCACTTCATCTGCAAGGTGCCGTCGCCGCTGGCACGGCGCACCACCGCGCCATCCACGATCAGATTGACGGCAGTTTGACTTCCATGAGCGCCACCCGACAGCAGAAAGTTGATCGCGCTGTTCGTAACTGTAAATGCAGGTGATGTGATCGTCACAACACCCCGATCTCCAGAATACGACTCAGGGGTATACGTGCTGAGCAGTCCGCTGCCGAGAAACCCGGTCGGTCTGTAGAGTCCTAACCGTTCGGTCACACCGACGGAAATTGCCTCTCCTTCAACCGTCCAGCCTTCGGGAAGTCCGGCTTCAAAGTCCGCGAAGACCGTGCCGGGGAGTCCTTCGCCGCGCAGCAGATAGCCGTTCGCCGCAGTATCAAGCGTGAACTGGGTGCCATCCCAATCGCCGATGAAGTATTGTTCCTTGTTCGGCCCCATACCACACAACAACACCCAGCGCAGGTTATTGGGGTCACCATCGATGGGCAGTTGAAATAGATCAGGGACTTCCCACGCTTGTGAACGCGCTCCAAACGGACCAAAATCGCTCAGGTGTTCCCACGTTTTCAAATCCGGTGAGGCATAGAAACTGACTTTGTGCTCATCTGGAAGCGCGATGATCATCAGCCAGCGCTGATTCTGCTCATCCCACCATACCTGCGGATCCCGGAACGCAGCATCTTCTGAATCCAGAACGGGATTGCCTTCGTAGAAATGGAACAGGGTTTCGTCATGACTGATCGACAGCCCTTGTGTCTCCTCGCCCGTTGCCCGGTCGTGCATGGTGTACACCGCGATCATTGGCTCGTCGCCATCGTGGGAAAAGCCTGCTGTATTTTGCTCGTCAACCACCACCGAACCGGAGAAGTAAACGAATGAGCCATTATCCCCGATCATCGGGTAGGGCTGTTCCTCCCAGTGAACCAGATCGTTGGATACAGCATGTCCCCACCAGAAAACATGATACTTATCGTTGTAGCGAACCATACCATCGGGGTCACCAAGCCAACCACTCCGCGCAGAGAAGTGAAACTGAGGGCGATACTGCTCGTCATAACCGCCCCCCTGCGCAGCGGTGCTGCGAGTCGTCCGGGCGAGCAATCCGAGCAGTATCAGCAGGTTGACCACCATAAACCAGAACATAAGTCGCCTCTTCTTAGCCATTGAACCCTCGCGATGCAAAACCGCTCACTCTCACCGATGTACCGTCCGCATATAATCCACAGCGCCCAAACGAATTCGAGTAAGCGCGAGCGCTCAAAGCGACTTCATCGTTGACATAGGCGACGACTGCCGTCTTGTCAACAATGATTTTGAAACCTATCGGTTCGCCAACCTTCATCGCCAGCGGACGATCCAGTTCCGGCATGTGATCGACATACCAATTGCGGTAGCCGCCGATTTTGCCAAATTCCAACCGCTGTTCCTTCAGGTTGAAGCGCAGGAAATAGCCGGTATCGCCGTTCTCGTCACAGCGCAGCAGGACACCTGCCGTGCCGATGTTCTGCTCGAAGCACAGTTCGCCCTGTAGCATGTAGGTTTCCGGCATTGGCTGACTGAGTGCCATGCTGTAGCCGTAGAGCGATTCCGCTGTGTAGTCGCTCCCACTGCGCGTCCAAGCCGCCAGATGAACAGGTGTGGGTGCGGCGAACGCACTTTCTGCTTCCGGCGGCAGTTTAACGGCGAGCGAGCCATCGGGACGCTGAATCACCTCGTGAACGGTCAAACAGCCGCCCCACTGCCATTCGCCGTGATCAGCATCCCCTAATTTGCTCGGATTCCAGCCAAAAATGAAGCGGCGCGATCCGTCGGATGCGGTTTTCGCGGCGTAGAAGGCGCGATTGTCAAACTGATTGTCATCGGGAGCGATCCATCC
>CALBRY010000410.1 GCA_937927665.1 uncultured Chloroflexota bacterium | reverse complement strand
CCTCTTTCGTAGTTCCACCGCCTGCACAAAGCAGCCCGGTTCAATATAGTACATGCAACTAAGGTAGTACTTGACTCGACACATTGTTTGCCGTACCATAGGTTACATGTAACCTATGGTACGGAAGTGCTGTGATACGTTAGTCGAGGTTGAGATTGTGTCGATTAAACATGTAATTTTGGGGCTTTTGAGCGAAATGCCGCTGACAGGCTATGACCTGAAAAAGAAATTTTCATCCTCGACAATTTTCCCGTGGTCGGGAAACAACAATCAGATTTACAAGTCACTGGTTGAGCTTCACGAGGAAAATTTAGTCACGGTCGAGGTGCATTATCAAGAAAGCAAACCGCCGCGAAAACTCTACACGATTACGGACGAGGGGCGCGCCGCTCTACAGCAGTGGCTGCGATCCACACCTGAACTTCCTCAGCTTCAGAATGGGCTGCTGGTACAGCTTATTTGGGCTGATCAGCTTGAAACCGAGGCATTAAAGACTCTGCTGGCGAATTACGAGGAAGAACTTCAGGTTTATGTGGCAATGCTGCGCGAACAGGCGCGTCGGGATAATTCGGCAGCATCAGCCGAGCCGCCGACGTTTTCGCTGACGGCTCGGGCAGCGGAACATTGGATCTCCTTCTATCAACTCGAACTCGATTGGGTGCATTCACTGCGTCAAGAGATTCACGAAAGGTAGGAAGCATACGCCATGACGACATCCGTTCTGTACAAAACACCCGCCGGTCACCAAGCGGTAATGGCGATCTACGATACTGCGATGGAACATTGGGCTGTCCCCTACACGACTCGCATGATCCCCACGCGGCATGGGAATACGTTTGTGGTTGTCAGCGGAGATGAACACGCTCCGGCGATGATCCTGCTGCATGGATCGGGTGGGAATTCAAGCATATGGGCAGGCGATGTGCGTGATTACTGCTCTCAGTTTCGCGTCTATGCCGTTGATTTGCCGGGTGAAGCCGGCAAGAGCGATCCTAACCGCCCCGCATGGGAAAGCCCTGCATTTGCGGAATGGCTCGAAGACGTGCTTAACGGACTCGCTATCCAGAAAGTCACGCTGGTGGGTGTTTCTCAAGGCGGTTGGACGGCACTAAAGTTCGCTGTTACCGCGCCACAACGCGTCGAAAGCCTGATCCTGATCGCGCCCGGTGGGATTGTCACGGATCGCCCTCTGTTTCTGATCCGAGCGATCGTGCTGATGCTCTTTGGAAGCTGGGGAGTTCGACGTATGGTGCATGCGCTTTTTGGCGATCAAGCGGTGTCACGAGATGTGGAAGACATCGTGGTGCAGATCACGAGTCAATTCAAGCCGCGTATCGGTGTGGTGCCGATTTTCTCCGATGAAGAACTGAGGCGGCTCGTCATGCCTATGCTTTTGTTGGGCGGAACAAAAGATATCATTCGTGATATTGATAAAATCGCGTCACGTCTGCGTAATCTGGTGCCTAACTTGACCGTAACCCTCATTCCGGGAGGCGGTCATGCGCTGCAATATACCAGCGATCACGTCATGAAATTTCTGAACTGCCTGAAAAACCCGGCATAAAGGCAGCAGGAACGGTACAGCATCAATATCAGCGAGATACACTTGCAAGATGAGAGCGTCGCGCATATGAAACAGGTAATCGTCGTCAATCTTTCTTTGCAAATGCCCTGCGGAAAACTTGCGGCACAGGTCGCTCACGCATCTGTTGCGGCGCTCTTGTCTTCGGAACGAGAGGCGATCGAAGCATGGTTATCTGAAGGTATGCCCAAGATCGTCTTGGAGTCTGCCGACAGCACAGAACTCCTCGCATTGTATGAACAGGCGCGGGAAAAGCATCTACCCGCCCAGATCATCCGGGATGCCGGAAGAACTGTGCTTGAGCCGGGAACGATCACGTGTCTGGGGATTGGTCCGGCAAGTGCAGAGGATATCGACAGCGTCACGGGAAAACTGCGTCTCCTGCGCTGATACGCAAGATTAGCCTTCCGCAAGCAGCCCGGCGTGCCACTCAGAGTCTATCGACGCTTCGCTAATTTCAGGTTTGCCGGGTACTCGTGACGACAATACGTATCAGGTAGCTGTTGCTGATCAGATCGTAGTCACCACAGGTGATGAGCGTCAGTTGATCGGTGTCGGTGGGATAAAGCACACTGAGATCATTCGGCTCTACGCGGCGTATACTGGTCACTTCGTAGACCAACCGTGATGAGCTGCCATCAATCAACAGCAGTTGATCCCCTTGATTGAGCTGCTCGAGTTGGGCAAAGATACCGGGGCTGCCATCCGACATTTCAACATGTCCGGCTAGTACGATATTGCCGGGCTGACCGAGCCATGCCGTGCCTTCAAGATGTCCCGCGTTATACCCTAGCTGTGAGACATTCCATGTGCCGCCATCCCCCAGATGAACCCTGATTACAGGGGCAATAACATCGGCACGGGGAATCATAAGCTGCACGCTCTGCGTGAGAGGAATGCCCGACATCGGCGTCGGAAATGCGAGGGGTGAACCCGCGACATCCGTTGACACGATCGGGTTTGTGGGAGTAGCAACCACAGATGTTTCCGGGGGATCAGAAACCTGATCCCCTAGAAAATACACAATGCCGAGAATGACGCCCAGAGCGATGGCTAAGCCAAGACACCCTGAGCGCCGAACGTTCTGTCTGTACACGCAATCACCGTTTCAAATTCAGCTTCGATACTGCGCCAATTGCGACAAACAGCACCGCACCTACTCCTACGATTACGAGCATCAGGCGCTGCCAATCAGCCATTCCTTCGCCCGTATGAGGCAGATCACTCACGCCCGTTAGTACAGCCGAGGCGCTGCGTGCGCTGCCATTTTCGCCGCTGGTCAGGGTCGCGGTGTTGGTCACGACGAACGGAAGTTGTGCATCCGTACGGACATGACCGTTAATGGTGATCGTGACCGTGACACCGGGCGGCAGCGATGCCATCGTGAAGGTGACAAGCTGTCCACTGAACCCGATGCTGCCCGCCGTC